>CAJQQJ010000244.1 GCA_905480445.1 uncultured Alphaproteobacteria bacterium
AAACCATGCCAAATTGGCTATATCCAACCCTAAAAGTTGCAAATAACTGATCCTACTGGAAATCCATCGCTAATTCGGTAATGTCAGACGGGAAAATAGGCCTTATACTGAGGTCTCGATTTGGTAAAACATCTTAACTTCCAAAGAACATGAGATTGAGAACGCGCCCCGGTGCAAGGATCGCTGGCAATCCTGCACCAACGATACCACCAACCATAGTGATCAACATAGCTCTCTTGTGTTTTCTGACGTTACCGTTTCGAATGTGATAGACGCCTAAGGGCACTGTAATCAAGACGACAACCGATAGGATATGGATTGGGCTAACACCATAAGGCATATCAAAGGAGTTGATCCAGAATGAGCCCAAGGCCAGACCCATCATAATGACCGCCCAAGTTCGCCCTAAGACCTTGTGCAAGACCGTTCCTTTTTTAGGGATTAGAATTGCAAGGCTAGCGATGATAACAAAAGCTGCCAAAACTAGGTGAGTTTGAACAGCTAACGTAGCATCTTCGAAAGGCTGGTAGTTCATCTTTCTATCCCCTAACTTGCGTAGAAGTTGCCGTGTAGGCCAAGCGGAATGACGTAATCCATTTCCATGACTGCAACAGGTCCATCAGCAAGGCGCTCAGCATTAAAAACATTGAGGCTGGAAGTATTGCGCTCAAAGTCTAGTGAAGTTCCAATCAACCAGCCCTGACCTTCTTTGTCAGACGCGGGATCAGGTACAAAAACATGCTCTTCTGCCATTTCTGAAGCACCAAATGCATAGGCCTCGGTTGATTGGTTGTCATGATCGACACGAAGCACTTGATTGAGGCCTCTGTAGGCTTCGCCCTCAACACCTTTCATCAGCGTGGTGAAGCCATGTCTTTGGCCTTGGCGGCGCTGGTCGATGCGAGGGAACTCTGACCCTATGGCCTCGGCCACAGCATTCATTTCAAAAGCTCCAGTCAGTGGATTCAACTTGCACTGCATCAATTCGGAACCCTGACTCGCGACTTCATTGCCACGCATAACTTCTGTAAAAACAGACGTCATGATGTCTGGTGACTGATAGAGTGGCGCATCAAAACAGATATCGCCGTTGGAGTCTTCGAAACCATTGGCAAAATGGAAAACCCAAAACGCCGGTATTTCAACAATCTTTTGCGCTGACAGATCATTCTTGTTGATGATCAGGGCTCGACCACCTTTTTCTGGTTGCCACTCGAAGCTATCCAGGAAACTCCCTCCATTGCTGGCATCAAAATTGTACGGCGGCAGAATCAAAACCAAATGGTTCTCAGTAATCAAAAAGTCATGAACCATCGGCGTTGCGGGCATTGGAACAACAGCACGGTCGACCAACTGGCCTTGCGGGCTGATCCGGTAAACCACCAAAGCTCCAAAGGCTGGCGCGTAACCAAAGTTCCAAAGCGTACCATCTTGATCGACCCTTGGGTGGGCACTGAACGGCAATCCAGCCGTATCATCTGTCCAGGCCTTCAGGCCCAGTGTCTCAAGACTATCTGTATCCAAGCGATAAGCCGATCCGCCTTCCCATAAGGCTAAGAGCTCACCGTTATGTTTGATGACAGAGATGTTGGCGACTGAAACTTCATCGGCACTGCGGGCAGATCGAAGTTGTGGATCATGAGTACCAAATGTTTGGAAAACAGCGGCATCAACGTCCGATTCTTGTTTGAATTTATTGGTCTCAACAAAACGTCCCTCATGAGTTACCTGACCTTGGTTGAAGTTAAAGGCTTGAACCATGCCGTCACCGTCAAACCAATGGTGATAACGAAAATCACCGACCTCGTGCTGGGCTGCACCATTTCTGAACAAAGTACCGTTTAAACGCTCGGGCAACGTGCCTTTAACTTTCAAACTGACCTTTTCAAAGTTGCTGTTCACGCCCTTGTAACCAATCAGCCAAGGCTTTTGTTTGAGGGCTGCTGCGAAATCATCTTTCCACCGATCGTTGGCCGCCAACAGAGGACTGCCAGTCACCGTGCCTAGAGCCAAAGAAAGTGCGAAGCTTTGCAAAAACTGTCTGCGTTCCATGACTATTTCACCATTTGGAAAGAAGTAGAGGCACCGTCTTCCGTCAATTTAATCGCCGCATCTTCAAATGACGGCGGACCAAAGGAACCCCTTGCATTGTTTGAAAAGCCATAAGGTTCTGCAGGCATACCCAACAGGTTCGTGTCGAATTTATCGTTGGCGTTCTCATCATACCAACCAGCCATCGCGTAAAGCCCAGGCTTTAGACCCGTGAAGACAATGGTTGTTGTTTCACCTTCCGCTTTTACTCTTTTCCCAGTAAGGGCCTTGCGTTTCGATGGAAAGCCTTCCGCACCGTCCATGACACCAACGTTGATGGTGCCGCCGGGATTTTCGATACCAGTGATGGTTACCGTAAGATCAGCGGCTTGCACTGTTGTCACTGCAAACAAAACGCCAGAAGTGATCAAAGCTGTCTTTAAAAAGCGCATGGTATTTCCTTAATAGCTAGGTATAAAACTCGAAGTCGTTTCGCTGTAACTCAGCGATGGGCTTGTTATGGAGAGGCTTTCTAAGACGAGCCAGCGGCCGTTCGTAAAAGGCCCTTAAAACTACGTGAATGGCAGGAGTTGAATTTGACGCTTCGTGAAATGCAGGCAACGATCTTTGCTCCGACCCGGTTGGTAATCTATGCTGCGGTCGCTGTAATTCTGATTGTCGTTAGTCCCTTTGGTACAGACAAGATCTTGTCGTGGCCTGGTCGGATAGGTTACTGGGGCGTCTCAACTCTCCTGATCTGTTTCATCTCAGACATTGTGACGCGAGCGGCCAGCGCTTTTTTTGCAGACGATAAACCGCTCTATCAGATCGCAGCCAACACCGTTCTGACTTGTTTGGCCGTCACAACAGTCATTTTTTTGGTTAACATGACCGTATGGGGCCCTGATCCAAAGGTCCCTGGATTCTTTGATCTGTTGTTAATTGTAGCACCGATTTCCTTGGCTGTTTCAGCGACAATCACCTTTTTGGTCCGAAAGCTTCGCCCGCAGCCGGATGAAAAAGAAATTCCCTTTTTTCGTCGTCTTCCTCATCACATAGGAACCGAACTGTCGTACCTCTCTATGCAGGATCACTATGTTGAAGTCGTCACCTCCAAAGGTAAAGAAATGCTGTTGATGCGGTTCTCTGATGCCTTGGCTGAATTAGAGGATTACGACGGCTTGCAAATCCACAGGTCGCACTGGGTGGCCAAAGATGCGGTAACCGGCCCTAAGAGAGTAGATGGCAAACTCTTCTTACAGATGATTGACGAAGCAGAGTTGCCGGTTAGCCGATCTTTTCAAGCTCAAGTCAAAGAAGAGCTCAGATTCTAAGGTCCAGCTTTACTTCCTGACAAAGGGCAGTTTAAGCACGTCAAAACTACGTTCATAGGGCGGCAATCCAGACTTAGGGCTAACACCTAAGTTTTTTGGCGCCACATCTGGCTTGTAATAGAAGGTTCCAAACAGCTGGTCATAGATCGATAAAGTGGCACCATAGTTTTTGGCTTCATTCACATTGGCGCTGTGATGGTAGCGGTGCAATTCCGGGCCAACAAAAAGGTAATTGAACCAACCCATTCTGACATCAACATTAAAGTGGCTGATTAGGCCATGGAAACCATTGATGATCAAAAACATAACCACGACTTCGGGACTGTACCCCATGAACCAAATTGGCAAAATAATGACCACAGCCTGGATCACGATCCCATTAAGAGGATGAAAGACCGCATGCATAATCAGGTAGAGCCGAGGCGGCAAATGATGGGCAGCATGGACCCGCCACAGGAACAAGCCAATCGCTCCTCGTCCTTCATGCATAAGTCGGTGAATTGAATAGTTGATGGCCTCAAAGATCAGGAAACAGAGCACAAGCTGAATCGGGTCCGGCCAACCCGACGCTGGTCCCGCAGAAACGTTCGACAAAGAAATCGCAAAAAACGCGAGGGTCGCAGATAGACCAGCCACAAAGATTGTGTTGATGAGGGCAAACTTCATATCTGCGATGAAGGATTTCAGGGTCATTGACCAACGTTTTTCATAAGGAAACCGCCATTCGACAAGAAGATAAATTCCCCCTAGTAGCCCTATCGTACAACCCCACACCAAACGTGGGTTGAACTGATGGGTATGAAGAATGTGAAAAGCCGTCAATACGACAAGCCAACTCATAGGATAGAGCCCCCAACGCACCAAGGCTCTCATCGTCCCTTCATCAGAAGCTGTCGAATCTTTGGCTTTATCAATCACTTTACTTACCTAAGTTGGTTGAATTGTCGGACAGATGTCCATTAATATCCAAATGGCGAAAACAGTAGTCCAGTGATGAAATTTCTGTCCAGAAATGGACAAGAGGGAGCATAAATGTCCGAGATAAAACAAGAAGATCGTAGAGTTCAAAGAACCAAGAGCCAACTGTGGGAAGCGCTACTCAAACAATCGCGAGAGAGGAGCTGGGAAAACATTAACGTGCGTGGCATCTGTACAGAGGCCAATGTAGCTCGGTCATCATTTTATCTTCATTTCAACAACAAATTTGATCTCCTAGATTTCGGTTTCTCCCACGGTATGGAAGCTGCAAGAATTTTCGTTCAATCCAGCAAGACTGAAGAGGTTCGATGGGCCACCTTTGATTGGTTGTTCACTCATATTGCTGGCAAGCACGAGTTCTATAAAGAAACTGGTCCAGCAAACGAATTCATCTTCGCTCGTTTTCAGAGATCTGTTTGTGAACTGCTAACTTATGAACTCACGTTGAAACGCAAGGCTTGCTCAAGCGAAGCCGTCGCTTTCGCTGTTGGCGGTGTTTTCTCGGTTCTCAAAACCCAAGTAGCGAAGCAAGGTCACGCGCTCGGAGCAAAACAACGCAACCAGCTCAATCACTGGACCAACTTGGTATTGGGCATAAAAGCCAGTTAATCACTCCTGCAAAATTGGTCTGCTTATTTCGTGCGATTCTAGGTATTTATTCAGGCCAAACGCATCGCTAAAACTCGATATATGGCTACTTTATTATCTGTGAATCTGAACAAAATCGCCTTACTGCGTAACTCCCGCGGCGGCTCAGCCCCTGACTTGTTGCACTTTGGCCAACTGGCCATCGACAACGGTGCAAAAGGTTTGACGGTTCACCCTCGTGCGGACCAGCGCCATATTCGCTTGGATGATGTTGTGGCACTTTCCAAGTTGCCACAGATCCAATCCGGCGAGATTGAATTCAACATCGAAGGTGATTTGCGGCCAGAACTGATCCGCATGTCAGAGGTAATCAAGCCGACGCAGTTTACAGTCGTGCCAGTAATGCCTAACGAAATCACATCCGACCGCGGCTGGCGACCCTACGATGAGCATGGCTTGTTAAAAGAGACCGTCGATCGATTGAGTGCTTATACCCGTGTTGCTGTCTTTTGCGATGCTGATCCGGCCTCGGTTGAATTGGCGGCTGAAGGCGGCATTCAGGCTATCGAGATTTTCACCGGCCCCTATGCCCATGCTTTTGACTTGGGTAAAAGTGAAGTTAAACTAGCAGCCATCAAATCTGCGACCGATCGAGCAACAGAACTAGGCCTCCGCCTCAATGGCGGTCATGATCTTACAGTTGATAATTTGCCTACACTGCTAGCCGCAATTCCCTTCCACGAGCTTTCTATTGGCCACCATCTCACTTGCATGGCCGTAGAGCAAGGTTGGGCCAAAGCAGTAAAAGCTTACGCGGATGTTTGTGGATAGCCTCAGCAGCCACCCCGACTGAATAAAGGGAATGGAGGGATCTCATGCCAACTGTTGGGAGATCCCTCGACTTCGCTCGGGATGACGCTTTTATCGGTTTTTACTAAGAAATTTTCTGTAGCAAGCCATCCAGAGATGCTTTCGCATCACCGTAGAACATGCGTGTGTTTTCCTTGAAGAACAGCGGGTTTTCGACGCCAGAGTAACCAGTGCCTTGACCACGCTTGGAAACGAATACTTGCTTTGCTTTCCAGACTTCTAACACCGGCATACCAGCAATCGGAGAGTTAGGATCTTCTTGAGCTGCTGGATTAACAATATCATTTGATCCAATAACCATGACGACGTCGGTGTCTGGTAGATCTTCGTTGATCTCGTCCATCTCTAACACGATATCGTAAGGCACTTTAGCTTCCGCCAACAAGACGTTCATATGTCCAGGCAATCGGCCAGCAACAGGGTGAATCGCAAAGCGGACGTTCTTGCCTTTGGCTCGCAGACGCCTGGTGAGCTCAGAAACTGAACTTTGTGCTTGTGCAACGGCCATCCCATATCCTGGAACAATGACAACTGAGTCGGCATCGTCAAGAGCCGCTGCCACAGAGTCTGCATCCGTTGCGATCATCTCGCCATCGATTTCCATAGCAGGGCCTTTGCTGCCACCGAAGCCACCAAGAATGACCGAGATAAAGGAACGGTTCATGGCCTTACACATGATGTACGAGAGGATAGCACCTGAAGAGCCAACGAGGGCACCGGTCACGATCAACAGATCATTGCCAAGCAAGAAGCCGGTCGCCGCTGCTGCCCAACCAGAATAGGAGTTCAGCATAGAAACAACCACGGGCATATCGGCACCACCAATGGCCATCACCATATGGATACCAATGATGAAGGCGATTGCCGCCATCGCGTAGAGCGTCCAAGGACCGGCATGGTTCATATACATGGCACCAAGCACGATACAAGCAATCACCATAGCAGCGTTGAAAAGGTGACGGCCTGGCAGGGTTAAGGCTTTGCCGTTGATAGAGCCAGCGAGCTTGCCATAGGCAATGATAGAACCAGTGAAAGTGATGGCACCAATAAAGACACCTAAGAAAATTTCAACCTCGTGGATGATCAGTTCTGCGCCGATCATGCCCGCAGGAGGATTGAAGTCAGAGTTGATACCAATAAAGACGGCTGCCAAACCAACAAAGGAGTGAAGCGCCGCCACCAACTGTGGCATGCCTGTCATTTCAACACGTTGCGCAACGACGATACCAATGACTGCACCAACGGCAATCATCACGACTAGAATTGTGCTTAACTCAACAAGTGGGCCAAAAACAGTCGCCAGAACGGCAATCGCCATACCGACAATGCCGTACCAAACAGCGCGTTTGGCAGATTCTTGGTTACTCAACCCACCCAGCGAAAGGATGAAAAGAACGGAAGCAGCGATGTAAGCTGCGGTAACGATTCCTGTGCTCATGTGTTCTCTCCTACCTTTAAGATTTCTGGAACATGGCTAACATGCGACGGGTGACCATGAAGCCCCCAACGATGTTGATGGAAGCAATCAAAACCGAGATCGCCGCCAAGACCATCACAATGGTGGAAGAAGAGCCGATCTGAAGCAGAGCGCCCAAAATGATGATGCCCGAGATCGCGTTTGTAACCGCCATCAAAGGTGTATGAAGCGCGTGGCTAACGTTCCAGATCACCTGGAACCCAACAAAACATGAAAGCGCAAAAACAATAAAGTGCTGCATGAAGCTTGCAGGCGCAAAGGCGCCGATGAAAGCCATCATCAGACCGCCAGCGATGAGCGTCAGAGTTTGAGAACGGCCCGCTTTTTTCATCGCAGCCATTTCTTCAGCCGCTACCTCTTCCGGTGTTTTTTCTGGCGCCTTTGGCGCTGCCTTAGCAATCGCCTGAATTTTCGGAGACGGAGGCGGGAAAGTGACTGCACCGTCAAAGGTTGCTGTGGCTCCGCGAATCACATCATCATCCATATTATGAACAATCTGGCCGTCCTTTTCAGGCGTCAGATCATCCATCATATGGCGAATGTTTGTTGAATAAAGTGTGGAGGACTGAGCCGCCATACGGCTTGGGAAATCAGTGTAACCAACAACGGTAACGCCGTTCTTAGTTTCAACCTTTTGATCCATCACAGTCAGATCACAATTACCACCGCGTTCAGCTGCCAAGTCAACAACAACAGAGCCTGGCTTCATGGCTGCAACCATATCTTCGAGCCACAACTTTGGTGCATCTCGCCCGGGGATCAAGGCGGTTGTGATGACGATGTCCACATCGGGTGCTTGTTCACGGAAACAAGCTAATTGCTTTTCGCGGAACTCAGGGCTGGACGGGGCCGCATAGCCACCGTCGCCAGAGCCACTCTCTTTAAAATCCAAGAACAGAAACTCAGCGCCCATAGATTCAATTTGCTCAGCCACTTCTGGACGGACGTCAAAAGCACGGACAATGGCACCCATTGACTGGGCTGCTCCAATGGCCGCGAGACCGGCGACACCTGCGCCAATCACAAGAACTTTCGCAGGTGGTACTTTTCCTGCTGCTGTAATTTGACCTGTAAAGAAGCGACCAAAATTATTGCTCGCCTCAATGACGGCACGATAGCCAGCGATATTGGCCATTGAAGACAGAGCGTCCATCTTTTGCGCGCGACTGATACGTGGCACCATATCCATGGCTATCAGATTGGCGTCGCGATCTTTTACCTTGTTGAGCAGCGCTTCGTTTTGAGCCGGATAAAAGAAAGAGATCAGCGTCTGTCCCTTCCTCAGCTTTTTAACTTCTGCATCGGAAGGAGGTCTGACTTTAGCCACAACTTCGACTGCCTTCCAAAGAGCGGCGGCAGTTTTAACAACTTCAACGCCCGCTTCTTTGTAATCCTCGTCGCTAAACCTGGCGGCAGCACCGGCGCCAGCCTCAATCAGACATTCGTAACCAAGCTTTTGTAAAGCAAGCGCAGACTGCGGTGTTATCGCAACACGATCTTCGCCTTTAAAGGTCTCCTTTGGAGCACCAATCTTCATAACCCTACCCTTTATTGTGTTAGGTTGAACCAGCTACTTTCAAACCCAACAATGTATCAATTAATCTGCGTGGCGATCTCACGCGTCGTCGCTTTTGGGTATCGGGAAGATAGCAGTCATTGGCCTTGCGGCCAGTGGTTTTCCTGTCGCAGGAACTCTCATTTATATTATCTTGATTGCGTTTTAACCAAAACCGAAAGTGACGGTTGTTTATCGACCTCTGTAACAGCCTTTTTCAAGTAAATTTCACGTGCGAAAAAGGCTACTCCAGAACTTGAAGCTCTGCATAATCGTGATTGAACAAGCTACCCATCACAATTTGATAGTTTTATCTCCGCCCTGGTTCTCTGCTGACCACAATTCATTTGTCAAAGTGCCAAGACTTGTTGGATATAGTTGGGATCAACTACTTTGGTGAGTCAGGTCGTATGGACTTCTCAATTCAGCTTTCATCTTACTTCCCAGACAAGTCTTATGGCGGTGCGCAGCTATACCGAGATATGGTCGACCAGTCTGTGCTTGCTGACAAGCTTGGATACGACGCTGTCTCCCTAACCGAGCATCACTTGATCAACATCCTGATGCAACCGGCACCCCTGCAAATGGCCGTCAAAATCGCGGCAGCCACCAAGCAAATAAAGATCATGACGTCAGTGGTTGTCCTCCCCATCCATGACATGCGTACCTATGCTGGCGAAGTCATAGTTACAGATATGCTAACCGACGGCCGTTTGATGCTGGGTGTTGGTCGCGGCGCTTATGCTTTTGAGATCGAACGCTTAGGCGTGGACATGGCATCCACTCGAGAGAAGTTCGATGAGTCACTCGATGTGCTCCAGGCACTCATGCGGGAAGAGGAAGTTTCCTGGGACGGCAAATATTACAAGTTCGATCCGTTGACGATCATGCCAAGACCCGCCAATGGAGAGGGGCCGCCAATAATGATGGCCGTCCTCATTCCGCAGGCGATTGAAGCCTGCGCTAAACGCGGTTTCCATATTCAGACCACGCCTCTGTCAGGTGATCACCAGCATATGTTGGATCAGGTCAATGCTTTTAATCGTGGAAAAGAAGCACGTGGTGAGAAAGGCAAAGACTTAACTCTTTCGCTTTCACGGGTCGCTTTCATGGCCTCTTCGGCTGCCGATCGTCAGCGTAAGATCCTACAAGCGGACGATTATTACAGTCGTTTCGACAATGTCTTCACAGGGCCTGGCATTGTCAAAAATGGCATGATCGAGCCACTACCGCGAAAGCAAACAGCCGAACAACTTGGCGAAGGCTTGCTGATTTGCACGCCCCAAGAAATGATCGATAAGCTTGCACCCTATCAAGAGTTAGGTGTTGACCGCATTATCTTAAACATCAATTTTGGAATGACCCAGGCTGAGACTATGGAAGCCATACAGCACTTCGCAGAAGAAGTGATGCCTCACTTCGCTGGCTAGAGACTAGAGGTTAGGGGCTTTTGGTTGTTCAGCGAGATGATTTCTTTTGATCCAGACCTTGGCACCTTCAGAATTGGCTTTCATCGTCGCCGATCCGCCCTTCGGTAAGCGCAGCCAGGAATGCTGTTCGAAGATTTCTCCATCATCTTCAAAACCGCCGTCGAGCACGAGCAGTTCTAGTCCGCTTGGTGCTTCTAGTTGGATCTCACTGTTTGGAGTCCACTGTTCCATGGTCACCAATTCTCTTGAGTCCTGATGAAGTAAGCATTCTTTAATCGTTTCTTCATCGTTACGAACTGAGAAACATTGATCTGTTGGCCTCGAATTAACTTCTGTTCGGTCGTCTAAATCGAATTGCCAGAGTTTAACAAAGATTGTGCAACCTTCTTCTGATCCCGGTCTATGCGAAGTTGTTGGCGGGTTTCGAATATAAGAACCAACGGGGAAGTCTCCATGTTCATCTTGGAAAACGCCTTCCAGCACCAAAAACTCTTCACCACCATCGTGAACGTGAGGTGAAAAATGGCTCCCCGGCGCGAAACGAACAATTGTCGTAGCACGGGCCACTTCGTCGCCTAATCGATCCAACATACGACGTTCGACCCCGCCCATTGGTGACGGCACCCAAGAATTGGTACGACAGTGAACGGAGACCCGTTCGTCAAAATTCGCGTTTAGTTCCATTTGTTTGACTTATCCCACGACAAGGTGATTGGTCGGTTTAGGTGAAGCATATAGAACGAACAATCACACGCCAAAAGGAAAACGAAGTCAGTGACAGTCACGGATCCTAAAACTAGACGAATTCAAATCACCATCGTTGGTGCTGGTTTAGCAGGGCTAACAACTGCCTATTTGCTTCAAAAAGCTGGCTTGGATACCCTGATAATAGAAGCCTCTGATAGGATCGGTGGTCGAATTCATTCTGTACGCGATGCTGAAAACAATTTCCTTGGTGATCTAGGACCGACTTGGGTTTGGCCGCCTTATCAACCGCTGGCCACTAAATGGCTGCAGCGTTTCTCTATCGAGGTTTACCCTCAACATGAAGAGGGCAGAGCTGTTCATGATATCGATCCTAATGGTGAGCCTACCCATGGCTTTGCTCCAAGACAAGAAGGCATCTCCCGTATCCTTGGCGGGCCACAGGCTTTGGTCGATTGCTTGGGTTCTGCTTTGAAACCAAAGACACTGGAACTCAATTCGTCGCTCCTGGCCGTTAGTCAAAGTGACAAGAGATTGACTTTGAGAACGTCTCAGGGCCAAATTAGCACGCAGTACCTTGTTGTAACTATCCCCATGAGGTTAGCAGCGGAGACGGTCGAATGGGGCGATTGCCTTGATCCTAATCTGATCCAATTGATGTCCGCGGCGCCAACTTGGATGGCAACACAAGCCAAGGCCACGATTGTTTATGAACGGCCCTTCTGGCGAGACAAGGGTCTATCAGGCCAGATAATGAGCAGGGTTGGACCCATGGCAGAAGCCCATGACCATTGTGGACCAAATGGTTTTCCGGCAGCTATTTTTGGATTTATTGGCTTGCCGGCAGATACGAGGGAGAAACACCGTGACCTGTTGGAGGAAGCAATTGTAGATCAACTTGTAAGATGCTTCGGACCAAAAGCGACAAAGCCAACTTCAATCTCGATCGAAGACTGGGCGTTAAACTCTAACATCTGTTCCAAACTTGATTTAGCAACACCGCCTGCACATCCACAGTTGTTGCCAGGCATCATTCGCGAAAGTCACTGCGACGGAAAACTCTTTTTCGCTAGTGCCGAGACGGCTGCAAGAAGCCCGGGGCTCATAGAAGGTGCCTTGGATGCTGGCAGTCGTGCTGCGACCCAAATCTTAGAACTGGACGACGGCTAGGACTTTAGATCCCAATTGGCTTGTGCCTTTTTAATCATCTTATCTTGGCCTTTATCAAAGAACTTACCGCCCTTAGGTGCGGCAAACAAATAGAGTTTGTTCTCGTAAATACGCCAGACTTTAGGATTGGAGTTAACCACCGATCCAAAGGACATGGCACGCGTGCAGAAACCACCAAACTGTGGCGCGAAGGCTGTAGGGTTCGCTTCAAAGAGCGCAGCCTCTTCAGCGGTTGCAAACTGCCACTTGGCGCCCTTCCACTCGACTACTGATTTCTTACTGCCTTTGCCGAACGCACCGGTTTTGAAGTAAGCGGTTGTATCATAACCTTTGATGGCCACACCCTTATTAGTCTTCGAGACAAGATCTTTTGCCAAGGAGAATGTTGGGAAGGCCAGCATAGCGACTGCGCCAGCTGTAAGAGCCAACGCGCCACGACGGCTTAGCAAAGGAGAAGTCTGTTTAGTCATGATTGATTCTTCGAAAGAGTTGGAGAAACTTCAATTCGGATTAACATCGAGAGACTTGTCCATCAAATCACGTTGCCGTAACTAATCTGTGGCTAAGATTCTTCTGGTCAAAGGCGCAAACAGCGATTAACTGGGTTTAGCAGGTTTTTTTAGGACGGTTGGATGTTGGATCATCTCGAAAACACTGTTGTGGGATCAGATCGCCAACGAACTCTAGCGGCGGATTACTACATCAATGATAATAAGCTGAAAGAGGAAAAAGAACGGATATTTTTCCGCTCCTGGCTTTACGCTTGTCATGCTAGTGAACTCGCCGATGCGGGGTCGTTCGTCACAACCAAAATCTTCGACCAGTCTATTTTCTTGGTCAAAGACCGAGACGGTCAGATCCGCGCCTTCTACAACGTATGTCCTCACCGAGGTCATCAGTTGGTTGAAGGGTTGGGCAAAAAAAGCCGGATCACCTGTCCTTATCACGCTTGGGCCTTTGCACTAGATGGTAAGCGCATTGGATCACGCAGGTCAAAGACGCTAACAGGTCCCTCTAACGACGAGATCTGTTTATCCGAAATTCGTGTTGATCGCCTCGTTGATTTCATTTTCGTTAACCTCGACCCGCAAGCTCAACCACTCTCTACTTTCGCGCCGGGCCTTGAAGAACAAATGTTGTCTGTTGAGCCTGATCTGCCTGCGATGAAGCCCGAAGAAGCCGTTCAATTAGACATCGACTATCCCTGTGAGGCCAACTGGAAAGTACTGGTCGATAACTATCTAGAATGTCATCACTGCGTTAACGCCCACGACCAGTTCAACGATATGATGGATTTGAGCCAATCGTCCTTCGCTCTCCACAAGAACTATACTTTTCAGGTCGCTCCTACAGAGAATAAAGCAGAAAACAAAGCCTTTCCGCTGGAACGTGATCACGACATCACCACGGGTCACTTTTGGTGGCTTTTCCCCAACACTTTGATTGGGCAATTCCCAGGTGCCAAAGGATTCTACTTATCGACGGTAACACCGACCACACCTGACAGCACGATGCGAAAATCGGTGACTCTGAAGCCTCCTGTTCCAACAGACCCTGAGATGGAACAGCGCCACAAACAACGCGCCGAATGGTTCCCAACCGTCTCAGCGGAAGACAAGGCGCTGTGTGAGAACGTTCAACGGGGCATGCATCAAAGGGGCTATCAACAAGGCTGGTATGTGACCGATCCTGAAGCCCATGACATTTCGGAACATGCCATGCGCTACTTCCATGATCTTTATTTGGCGGCTATGAAAGATATTTAGTTTGTCGAACTTACTATCTTCGTAGAAGACAAAAGTCCCCCTCCAAGACCTCACTTCCACCGTTTTACTTCATCCTAGTAAATGCTTCTCGCGACCCATTGGTTCACTGATGAACCTATGGGTTCGATTTCATGCGATTGAGTTGATCGTCAAGCCAGGCCAATATTCGAAGCTAAAGAGCTGCCAGTTTGAGGTTGCTAAACGGAGGAACTATGAAAGCACTTTGCGTTACTCACTTTAGTGAAACTCTGGAGGCTATCAATCTCCTTGAGATAGACAAACCAAAACCAGTCAAAGGTGAGGTTCTGATAAAAGTTGAGTGTGGCGGCGCTTTTCCAGCAGACAACCTCCTTCTTTCCAACGACTATATCATTGAGCCAGAACTTCCTTTTACCTGTGGGCGCATGGGTGTTGGCCGAGTGGTCGAAAATGGTGGCGGGTTCCTGGGTCGTCGTATTATGGGGCGGCGCGTATTCTTTGGTACGACACCCGATCGCGGCGGTTCCTGGGCTGAATACAGCGTAGCCTCATCGGAATTCTGTGTTCCCGTGGGAATTCAAACCGCTGAAGCAGCTGTTCAGATGGGAAATGGTTTAACCGCCGCTTCCTTGCTCCGTTTAACTAAAGAAAAGTCCGCCAAAGCTCTAATCGTTAATGCCGCCGCAAGCTCTCTTGGAAAACAGATCAACTTCCTTGCTCAGGCCAAGGGGGTCCCATTGATCAACATCATTCGCTCTGATGAGCAAGCCTCTCTCCTGAAGTCGATAGGAGCAGAACATATCCTGGACCAGAAGTCTGAGTCCTTTGAAACGGAACTAAAAGCGCTGGCTCATGAACTAGAGGCAAGCCTAGCTATAGATAGCGTTGGAGGACCAATGCCCCAGTTGTTGTTGGATACCATGCCGGAATACTCGACGGTGACCCACATTGGGAATCTCTCAGGGCAGGATGCACAAATCAATACGTTGAAAACTTTGACCGCCAGGCATCAAAAACTTGAAGGATTTGAAGTTGCTGGTTGGTTAGCGGCTCAAAATTTGTGGACAAAGTTATCAATTCTGTCTGACGCCAAACGACTTGGAGAGCAGCTGGCTTCAATAACACAAGCCAGGTTGAAAGTTTCGCTGGAACAGGCTGAATGTGAACCCGAGCTGCTCTTTAAAGACACAACCAAAGGTGTCGCTCTAATTTATCCAGAATAAACGGAAAGGAAGAACGATTTATGCTTCCCACAGCTTATGCCTTTGGCATTTTGTACTTAGTGAGTTTTGCGCTCTTAGCCTGGCTGATGAAACGTGAGGAAAAACGCTGATGTTCATGGGCCATTACGCTACCGCTCTCATTCCCTACGCCGTCACTCACAAAAAGGGGCAAAAGCCAGTACCATTTTGGCTGTTTCTCTTAGGGGCACAATTGCTTGATTTACTGATGGTCACCTTTGTTGCCCTGGGTGTTGAGGAGTTTTTGCCGGCTATGTACTCCCCGATGGGGATGAAGTTTTACGAAATGCAAACCGATATGACCTACAGTCATGACCTGCTACCGGTCGCGATATGGACCGTGGCTTTTGCCACCTTTGCCTGGTTATTGTTCAGGCGATTAGATGTCGCTCTTTGGGCCGCTCTTTTGGTCGTCATTCATGAAGCATTCGACCTCCTGGTTGGTTTCAAGCATTTCGTTTTTGGGCAAGGTTCGGCTGAGGTCGGGTTGGGTTTGTACTCCTCGGCTCCTTTAATCGGTCTTGTGATCGAAACGTTGATATGCGCCTGTATCGTGTGGTGGTTCGTGCGGGTTCGGGCAAAAAATGGCCGGCCAGTTTCGCGCGGCCTGAAGGCAGGACTTTACATCATTCTGGTCGGCGGAACCCTCGCGACTTTACCGATGGCAATCTAGCCGATTTCAAAGAAAGTTCTAGAACTATGAGCTGGCTCAATTCCGACGCGTCCACACCAGAAGGTGTTCGTGCAATCATGCGAAGATTCAACCTCGTCGCAATTGCCGCCTTGGCTATTATTACTTCTTTTTGCTTTCTGACCGTCAATATCGGATGGTTTCAAATGCCCTGGGTCGCCTCACGCACGGATGCCCTCATTTTTGTGTCCCAAAACCTAACCTTTGCAGGGCTAGTGCTATGGGCTCATGTGTTCTGGGTGTCGACAATTAGGTCAACGCCTAATGAAGAGCGTTGGCAAGAAGGTCACCGCCCTTCCCCAGGGTCAAAGCTTGATTTCGCACAGCGGGTGACAACAAACACATTAGAACAAACTGCCATATTCGCACTCTCTCAACTGGCGTTAGCGTCAACTCTTCCTTTAGATTTCATCAACGTTACTCGGGCTTTACTAATTGTCTGGATAATTGGCCGCTTCCTGTTTGTCATTGGCTACAGCCGGCACCCCTTTCTTCGAACCTTTGGGATGTCACCGACCTTGCTTCCGCCTATACTGGCCATGGGTTATGCCGCCTGGCAAATTCTTGTCGGCTAGCCATCAGAGATGCTCGCAACTAAAAGAGTTCACTTGGCGATTTTGAATAAACACCTATTTAGTTGTCTAGTCATTCAAACCTGAGGAAAGAAAATCAATGTTGTCGTTGCAGCTTGAAAACTGGAGTGATTTGCAGATTTTCTTATCAGTGGTCAGAACTGGAACAATGAGAGCAGCTTCACAAGAATTGGGAGTCAGTCATTCAACGATTTCCAGGAGAATAGATCTGCTAGAAACTGAAATCGGGACAAAGCTTTTCGACCGAAGAGGGCGCACACTTTCTCTTTTGCCTCCGGGTGAAGAATTCCTGGATCGTGTAACTGCCGCTGAAGAACAAATCCGCTTAGGTAAGCGAGAGATTCTCGGTGTGGACCAGAAATCCGAAGGCGTGGTGCGAATTTCACTCCCGAGTCAGTTTTTGTTTGAACTTTTGGCACAAGACTTTGCAACTTTTCTTAAAGGCTATCCGAAAATTAAATTTGACATTACCTGTACATCGGAAACCGTTAGTCTCAATGAGAATGACGTTGATGTGGTTCTCCGGACGGTACCAAAGGGCAACTTACCTGACCTGGATCTATTCGGGAAAAAGGTTTCAATAGTCGAGTTTGCCGCCTACGCCAGTAAAGACTATTTAAGTGCGCACAACACTGAAAAGCAGGCGAAAA
Source organism: uncultured Alphaproteobacteria bacterium (assembly GCA_905480445.1). GTDB lineage: Bacteria > Pseudomonadota > Alphaproteobacteria > UBA7985 > CAJQQZ01 > CAJQQZ01. The sequence goes on from CAJQQJ010000244.1 coordinate 17,059, forward strand.
CCCAGACGCCTTTTGCAAACTGGGTAGGATGGCATGATGACACTCGGATCGCACAATGGATGAAAGATAGTTCTTTGGGACATCTTACGACCTACGCGAAACTAGAAAGTTTTTCGATGCACTTAGCCGCAGCGAAAGCAGGGCTAGGCGTCAGCATTCTACCTTGTTTCATCGGGGATAGGGAGCCTAGCCTAGTCACAGTCCTAGATAAAAATGAATTTCCCACGAAGGATCTCTGGGTGTTGTATCACAGGGATCTCAAGGGTTCTGCTAGAGTCAAGTTGGTTAAGGATTTCCTGATTCAATCTATATCTTCGAAATGATCCGGCCAGTTTTCGAAAAAATGCGCTAATCCGTTCGTTCTTCTTCGATCCAGTCCAAGAAAGCACGGGTTGCTGGGGTCTGATCCACTTCTCTCATATCTGTAATGAAGTAACGCTCAGGCATTGGAAGTGAGCCTTCAAAGGGCCGCACCAAGTTGCCATTGCTGATCTGTGCGTCGGCCAGCGTTGTGTGCGACAAAGCTAGGCCCGCACCGTTTGCTGCTGCAGTAAGTGAAACCACCATGGTGGAAGCGTAGTTTATCGGTTTGCGCGGTAAGTCGCTGAGTCCCGAATCATGCCAGCCGCTCCAGTCAGCGGTCATTGTCGAGCTGTCGAACTGAGGCAAATCACCAAGATCTCGGTCGACAACGGAAGGTGAGCACACTGGGAAAAATCTTTCCTCTCCCAAGGGTCTCAGGCTTTGTTCTCGAAAATTTATGCCGACCATAACTTCGATTGCTGATCGGTTATCTTTCTCTTCACTGTCCCAGATATGCGGCAGTATGTTGAAATTGATCCAAGGGTGTTTTTGATAGAGCCGGTCAATTCGTGGCATGAGCCAAAAAAGTGTGAAGGCAAGATTAGATCTAAGTGTCAACGAACGACCACGATCTTCGTCAAAAACAGTTGCGGTGCCGGTTCGGATTAAATCGAAAGCTTCTCGGACAAAGTAGATGTAGTTGTGGCCCGCTTCTGTTAGTCGAAGTTTGCGGCCTTCGCGCGAAAACAGAGCTTCTTGCAGATGAGATTCCAACAACCTGATTTGCTGAGAAACAGCGGATTGGGTAATATTTAGATCTACCGCGGCGGCGGTGAAGGAACCAAGCCTAGCGCTTGCTTCGAATGCTCTCAGCCAATTTAGCGGCGGCAGCTTTTTGTCTCTCTTATTTTTCATTTCGCAAAATCGATCTATTAGATTTTCTAATGATTAGTAGCTGTTTTAATCATTTGTCAATTTAGAGCTCGAAAACTAAATTTCTCCGACTGTCCCACAGGAGCGATCTATGCCAACTGAAACAGCCTTTGTTGCCACCAATTGGCAGTCTAGTGGAATAAAAATCGACAAAAAAAGATTGAAACAACTCTGCAAGCGCTATGACAAACCAGGGCTTATCTATCTGGCCAAGTGGGCGCTGGCCTTGTTTGTTTCAGGAGCTGTTGTATGGGCAACTCTTGGAACCTGGCTGGTTTGGCCAGCAATGATTGCTTACGGCACGATCATGATGGTGCCTGGCTATTGCCTTAGTCATGAGACAGCGCATGGCACACCCTTCCGATCACGGTGGCTCAACGAAACGGTGCTTTGGGTCACCTCCTTTATTTATATGGAAGAACCTTTGCACCGACGGATGCATCATACCAGCCACCATACCTTCACCTGGCATATCGACAAAGATAGCCAGATGCCCTTCGACACGCCGATGGATTTCAAAGGCTGGTTGATCGAGATCTCAGGTATTTCATTGCTGAAGTATCACATCAAAGAGCTGCTTGAGCTTACTGTTGGGCATTTTTCGCAACACACGCGTGAAGTGTCCCAAGTAGGTGATTTACCGAAGATGGCGAGAGGGGCTCGGATCTTTATGGCGATCTACCTTGGAATTGCCATTGCAATCTTCATGGGGCAACTTTGGTTGCTCTGGTTCCTGGTACTGCCAAGATTCTTAGGTATTCCTGCCATGATGCTCTACGGACTTATCCAGCATGTAGAGCTGCAAGAAAACTCGCCGTCGATCCTGGAATCTACCAGATCATTTAAGACCAATGCATTCGGACGCTTTCTCTACGCCAACATGAACTTCCATTGTGAGCATCATCTCTTCCCGCAAGTACCTTTCTACGCGCTGCCGGAACTCAACAGAGAAATCCGGGATCAACTGCCCGAGCCTGATCCAGGGTTTTTCAGAACTCAGTTCGAGGTGCTCTCAGTGGTGATCCGTCGGTCGTTGAAGAAAAACACCAAAGCAAAATCAATCCGACAAGCGCCGCACATGATCACTGAAGGTGGTTATCAACCAATCGCGACTAAGTCGATGTGAGATAGATGGCGTCAGGAGCACAAAGATGAGTGAATGGGTTCACGTTGGCCAAACCAGCGATATAGATGAAGAAGATTTGATCCGCTTCGATCACGAAGATGGGCGTACTTTCGCGGTCTACAACACTGAAAAAGGCTTCTTTGCCACCGATGGATTTTGTACCCATGAGGCACAGCACCTCGAAGATGGCCTTGTAATCGGTACAGTCATTGAGTGCCCCTTACACCAAGGCCGCTTCGACGTTACCAATGGTAGAGCTCTGTCAGCGCCTGCCTGTGTCGATCTCAAAACCTATCCGGTGAAGTTGGAAGGCGATGAAATCTACATCGAGATTTAGGCTCTCGGCAACAAACCACGAGCAATAATCTCAGCCTGCATTTCGGCGGCACCTTCGAAAATGTTGAGAATGCGTGCGTCGCAGAGAATGCGGGAAATTGGGAACTCCAGCGAGTAACCATTACCGCCATGGATCTGGAGACCATTGTCTGCCGCTGACCATGCCAGCCGCGCCGCCAGAAGCTTAGCCATACCCGCCTCAACGTCACAACGACCGCCCTGATCCTTTTTGCGGGCCGCCGCATAAGTCAATTGTCGCACGCCCATGATCTCTACAACCATGCGTGCGAGCTTGCCGTAGATGCGTTCATTCTCAATGATAGGTTTGCCGAATTGGACGCGGTCTTGCGCATAAGAAAAGGATACTTCCATAGCATTGACAGCCACGCCTATTGCACGCGCAGCAGTTTGAATACGCGCCGCCTCGAAAGTTTGCATCAACTGGCGAAAGCCCTGCCCCTCTTCACCACCAAGCGCGGCGCTTGTCGGAACGTCAAACTCGTCAAAAGCGATCTCATATTCCTTCATGCCGCGATAGCCGAGGACATGAATTTCACCACCACTCATACCAGGAGTTGGGAAAGGTTCCTCATCCGTGCCGCGTTGTTTCTCCGCCAACAGCATTGTCAGACCCCGGTGGCCTGGCTCATCTGGGTTTGTCCGTACCAGCAAGGTCATAAGGTCTGAACGCCCTGCGTGGGTGATCCAGGTTTTGTTACCGGTAACTCTGTAACGACCGTGAACTCTCTCTGCTCTCGTACGGAGCGATGCCAAATCAGACCCTGTATTGGGCTCAGTAAAAACGGCTACGGGCAAGATTTCACCCGATGCAATCGCGGGGAGATATTTGGCCTTTTGTTCTTCTGTCCCGCCAATCTGAATAAGCTCTCCTGCGATCTCCGACCGGGTCCCCAAACTGCCAACGCCAATGTAACCGCGTGATAGTTCTTCGGTGACAATGCACATGGCCAGTTTGCCGAGGCCAGTGCCGCCGTAGGCCTCACCAATCGTCAACCCGAAGACACCGAGATCAGCAAGTTGGCGAACAAGATCATCGGGAATCAATCGGTTTTCTAAGTGCCAATTTTGAGCATGTTCAGTGACGTTTTCGTCAACAAAGGAATGGAATTGGTCGGCGATCATCGAAAAAGTTTCGTCCAAACCCTGGTTGCCGTAGGAGCCTTGCTCAAGACAAAGATCAACAATCTCCTTTGCAAGCTTGGAAGTGCCAAATGCACGGCAGTTCTGTACCGATTGGTTAGAAACGAAGTCTGCAGTGGTCTGGTCCGTTGCTAGCAACTCTGGCCGGATAACCTCATCCTGGCTCATGGCGATACCATGCGCTAGTTGCGTGAGATAATCACCAAAGAGCCCAACGGCGATAAGCTTTTCTAGCCGACCTAAACGTCCAGTCGCCCCCAACTCTTCCAACCAAAGAAACGTCGCAGCCATAGTTTCGACGTAAGCTGCATACCAGGCAAAGCCATGTCGGACATATTGGTCAGCAGGAGTCAGCTTCCTTTCCAGAAGTTCGACTTTTATGCTGCCCAAAAAAAGCTGCGCAGCGTTCAAAGCTTTGCTTAGCTCTTGTTTTAGATCCGCCGTGTTTAGATCTAGAAGTGAAGACTGTCCATTGTGAGACATGAGTTTGCCACCTGTTCAAGTAAGCTGAAAAACTAACAACAACTGACGGCTAGTACCAATAAAAAGATCCACGTCTGGGCATCGAAATTTCGGATCTAACATCCGAAGGCCTTTAGCCTTGTGTTGGCCAAACGCGATGCTCGTCATCAATGACAAAATGATGCTTGTGTACTGCGTGTCCATCTACGACTCTAGTGTCTTCCAAATGGGGATGGTCCGGTGGTAAATCATCATGACTGTGTTCCAGAACTTGCTGAGGTTGAGCAGGCCACAGGAAGACTGCGATTAAGCAGCCAACAAAGGCGAGCAACGCCAAAACAACCATCGTCGGCCCCAAACCAATCCACTTACCTAGAAAACCCGCCAAGGGGTAGGCAATGAGCCAGCACGCATGTGATAGCGCGAACTGAGCCGCAAACAAAGCTGGGCGATCTTCACTATGGGCTGAGCGCCGAAGCAATCGCCCTGACGGTGTCATCACCACCGAGCCAAGCAATCCAAGTAGGGCCCATGTTGCGAGAAATACAGGCCAACTCGGCAGGCCACCAAAGATAGATAGCAATGCGAAGCTAAGAGTGACTATGGCGGATCCTAGACCGCCAACCATCATTACCGGCCAATCTC
>CAJQQJ010000245.1 GCA_905480445.1 uncultured Alphaproteobacteria bacterium
GTAAGTCATCTGAGTTCCAGTTGCGAAAAGCCCGTATAACGGCCAGATCCAGGGCAGATCTGACGCGCCTCCAAATGTGATCACTACCAACACCAACAGAGCCATCAGAGCTGCGAGCCCTAAAACCTGCTCAAGGTCGAAGCCCTTTGCCCTTGCTCCAGCAACAATATAACCAGAAACCGCTGAGCCGAACGCTTGAGCAAAGGCCATCAACGTTAATATCTGCGCCGTCGTCGATGCAGCCTCACCAGCTACATCTCTCAAAAACGGTGCTGCCCAGAGACCAAGAATGGCCATGGAAGAGCCACTGCAGACAACAAGCAAAGGAATGAGACGAACAAAAACTGGGTCTCGCCATACCTCACCCAAGACCGCAAACTGGACTTTCAATGAAGAACTCGGCCTTTGATCAAGATCTTTTCGCTTAGGCACCAGAAGAAATACAAAAAGCGAGGTGAAGGCCGTAATGATCGCCAACCACCAAAACACATCACGCCAAATCATGGACTGAAGCAAGATCTCAATTGGCCCCGCTGCAGTTATTGCTCCTAACCCACCGACTGCGAACATTAGTCCGTTTAGCCTCGGTATTTGATCTCGAGGGAACCAAGTCGCGATTGCTTTGAACCCGGCCATCAGTGCCCCTGACGTACCCAAGCCAATAAGAGCCCGGCCAATCGTTAATCCGATCAGGGACTGTGAGAAGTAGAAAACTAAAGCCCCTAATCCCGCCGACAGCATCAAAACAGATTGTACTTTTCTCGGGCCATAACGGTCCAACATGACGCCAAGTGGCAATTGGAACAGGGCGAAGGCTAAGAAATAGACAGAGGTCAACAAACCTAGATCCGTTGCAGTCAACGACAGCTCTGAAGTCAATGGCTTGCTTAGAACTGCGTTAACGTTACGAAAGACGTAGGATAAAAAGTAGCCTGCGCCGAAAGGAGCGAAGACCAAAAGCATCAAGCGAAGCTTCACTAAGTCTGATCCTGGATGACGGTATTAGTCGACGTGGGTCTCTTATCACTAAGCCCGAGATCTATGCCCGAACATTGCGCCCAGGCGGTGAATCCCATAGCCAGGAAAACCCAGAAGAACAGCCGTCTGAAAGGTAGCCAGCGGAACAAAAAACCAAACCCGAGCATAAAGGTCCATTCTATAGAGTGGAATAAGCGTTGACAGAATAGACAGAGCTTTACATTAACCACAACAAAAGAAATGCTTTTTTCAGGATATGACATGGCCGCTCAAACAATTCTCGAACTTCTAGAAAACAAAAGCCCGGATGCAGTCGCCCTTTCTGCGCCAGATCGTCAATCACTCACCTACGGCGGCCTAGCGAAGCAAGTTGAGAAAACGGGTAAATTGTTGGCAAGCCTCAGTATCCAGCGTAATGAGCGCGTCGCTATCGTACTGCCAAACGGTCCAGAAATGGCGTCTGCTTTTGTGTCGGTCGGCGCTTGGGCAACAACCGCGCCTCTTAACCCGAACTACAAGGCTGACGAGTACGAGTTTTACTTGAACGATCTTAGCGCCAAACTCTTGATCGTCCGTGACGGTGTCGACACACCCGCTCGAGCTGTTGCCAAAAAACTCGGCATCGCTGTTGTCGAGTTAACGGTTGCCGACTCACAGGCCGCTGGCGAATTCGGATTTAAAGGGATTAAGCCTGCGGACGCGCATTCTGAGAGTGCAAGTAAGGATGACATCGGTCTTATTCTTCACACCTCTGGTACGACATCACGCCCTAAAATAGTACCGTTAACACAAACCAATATCACAGCCTCAGCGAAGCATATCCGTGAAACACTAGATATAACGCCGGCTGACCGTTGTATGTCGATGATGCCACTCTTTCACATCCACGGTTTGATTGCGGCAGTGCTTTCCAGCTTGGGTGCTGGTGCCTCAATTTACTGTGCACCTGGCTTTAACGCATTGAAAGTATTTGAGTGGCTGAGAGACAGTAAACCGACTTGGTATACAGCCGTACCAACGATGCACCAAACGATCTTGGCACGAGCATCCAGGAACAAAGAGACGGTTGATGCAACCAAGCTACGTTTCATCAGGTCCTCTTCTGCTTCACTCCCCCCCGCCGTGATGGAAGAACTGGAGGCAACATTTGGCTGCCCCGTTATTGAATCATATGGCATGACAGAGGCAGCTCACCAAATGGCGTCTAACCAGCTGCCCCCTGGTTTGCGTAAGTCAGGCTTTGTTGGCGCTGCTGCTGGGCCAAAAGTTGCGATCATGGATGTTGACGGCAACCTGGTTGATCAAGGTGGCTTAGGTGAAGTCGTAATCTCAGGTCCTAATGTGACACTTGGATATGAGAACAATCCAAAAGCCAATGAAGAGAACTTCACGAACGGTTGGTTTAGAACTGGCGATCAGGGTTATCTAGATGAAGATGGCTTCCTAAAGATCACTGGCCGACTAAAGGAAATCATTAACCGCGGTGGCGAGAAAATTTCTCCCTTAGAAGTCGATGATACCATCATGGACCACCCTGCAGTCCAACAGGTCGTGACTTTTGCTAAACCACATAAAATGCTGGGTGAAGAAGTAGCCGCTGTGATCGTCCTCAAGGAAGGCAATGAGGCAACAGAGCAGGATATCAAAGATTTCGCTTCAAAGCGTCTTGCTGGTTTCAAAGTCCCCGCAACAATCCTGTTCATGGATGAAATCCCTAAAGGGGCAACGGGCAAGTTGCAGCGTATCGGACTTGCCGAAAAATTGGGTATAGCCAGATGAAAGTATGCGTGTTCGGAGCTGGCGCTATTGGTGGCTACATGGCCACCGCTCTTGTTGAAGGTGGTGCCGATGTTTCTATCGTTGCCAGAGGACCGCATCTAGCCGCCATCAAAGATAATGGCTTGCGCATCTCCATCGGCGAAGAAGAAAAGAGCTACCAAGTTCAAGCCTCGGATAATGCTGCCGACTTGGGTCCACAAGATTATGTCATCATTGCCCTCAAGGCTCATTCCGTTCCCCCAATCGTTGACAAACTAGCTTCTCTGATTGGACCGGATACGGCAGTTGTGACGGCTATGAATGGAGTCCCTTGGTGGTTTTTTTATAACCTCACAGGCGAATATGAAAACAAGCAGCTCGAAACCGTCGATCCAGGTGGCAAACAATGGTCTCTGTTGGGGCCGGAGCGCGCCATCGGTTGTGTCGTCTATCCGGCGTGTGAAATCGACGAGCCGGGTCTGGTCCGACACATCGACGGAAACAAATTTACACTAGGTGAACCAAGCGGCGAAAAGACTGAAAGAGCAAGCATCCTTTCCAAAACTATGATTGCTGGCGGGCTCAAAGCGCCTGTGCGCCCGAAAATTCGAGACGAGATCTGGGTAAAGCTGTGGGGTAACCTTTGCTTTAATCCTGTCTCAGCCCTCACCGGCATGACATTGGAAGACATGGCAACAGATCCCGCAATTCGTTCGCTGTGTCGTTCAATGATGTTGGAGGCTCAGGACATAGGAGAGAAGTTAGGCGT
>CAJQQJ010000246.1 GCA_905480445.1 uncultured Alphaproteobacteria bacterium
ATTTTGTCACAAAACTCGCTATCAGGCTTTCAATGTTGGGTTACGGCTCAAAAGTGGAGGCATGGTTAAGAACCATTGAAAAGCGAGAACACGATCCATTTGACGCCTGGCCACTGCTTGCAGATATCATTGAGGCGAGCAATAGCAACGAACTCAATAGAATAGATGAAATCATCGCGGGCGCTGAAGAAGGCTTTTCCAAGGGCATTTTACAAAGCAACGTCGTTCCAGAAATTCTGTTGATGCATGAAAAATTTGACGAATTGATGGACCTATATCCAATCGGGCGTGGAGTTATGCCCCGAAATTTAAATGGGGATGATGGCATTCGAAAGATGTTGAAGGCTGGCCGTTATGAAGATGCGATCAGGATCTATTTCAAGCATGATTTTGGCTATAACTCCGGAAAAATGTTAAAGGCATTAGCCGAAGGTCTGTGGGATGCGAAAAAGATGGAGCTCCTATTGCCAGTATTGGATCAGGAATACGAAACAGCCGATGAATATCGATATGAGGGTAAATACAAGCTGTGTATGGCTGGCGGATTTACAGGGACGGAATCAATCGATGAATTTGAATGCAGAAAGAAAAAAACAAAAGGTTTTCGCTATAGAGCCTTAGAACTCTTTGATTCCAACGCTTATGTTAACTGCATGTTCATTCGGGACAAGCAAGATCATGATAAATGCCTCAATGAATTGGAGGAAGCTTTTAAAAAATCAGGGAACCAATTCACCGAAGAACAAATGGTAGAGGATATCTATTCATACAGCGCAATCTTGGTCATTCTGCGATATTGGGGTCTAATTGCTGAGCCACGGCCAGATCTGTTGCCTAGTCAGGTTTTTGTTAACTCAGATTTGGACGACACTCGGGCCATTTCGGGAGTTGTCGCTGGCCACTTGTTGCTCGGCGAACAAGATAAAGGTTTAGCGCTAATTAAAAAAGCAGCAGACGCTAAATTGAAAAGTATGAACGAACGAAAGACTGGTATTGCCGGTGCGTTGGCGGGCTTGAACGACTTAGTGCCGAAAAATATCGAGAACGACGCAGTGAGCGATGTTTTTAGATCGTTAAGTCATTTAGGAACAGTTGAGACTGTCGACGAGTTTACCGCTGATCTTCCATCAGAAGCCAGAATACATTTCGGCATTGACCGGTCCAGACGACGTCTTTTGATAGAAGAAAATCGCGGAGACGAATTGCTAGCAATACTGGAAGCTAAGCCATCGCCAGATTCTGATAAGCCTCAAGAGGTTTCTAGTCGGGAGTTGATGGATCTGGCAACATTCGCAAAAAAGGCTGGGGATCCGGAACTATCAGCCAAGCTGTTCGCAAAATCGACGGAAGCTTACTGCAAAACACCCGTTGATAAGATCAAGAAAAGAGATGTTAACTTCGAAAAAGAACACTTGTTTTTCCGGGCGATAGAAATGGGCATGTTCCCATCGTGGATGTCAAATGAGCTTGTCTATCATTCCGTTTGGTGACTTCAAGTTTACGACCAAGTTATCAAAGCCAGATAGGTACGGCTGATCTGGATTTTTGCTAATGGGTTCGAACGCAGATTTTTAACCAACCTCCCGACCTGCTACCCAGACTTTGGCAATGTTGGCGCGGGTGGCGCTGTAGATGATTTTTTGTAGGACTTCTTCTGGTCCGTCCATGTCAGCCCATGTTGGGAGCGGGGCAGCGGCTGCGTTGATATCAACGGCCATGGCATCGAAGTGGTAGCCAGGCGCAAACTTTCCCACTGGAATATCCAAGACTTCGCCGCCACCTGCGGTCGCTAGCCAGAAGGCATGGCGGAAGTCGATACGGGCCTGTTCTCTGCCGCGCCGGCTGGCTTCACGTTTGGGTTCAACACCGTCTTCCAGAACCCGCGAGGCTGTAACTGCTTGGCGGCAAGAGTCAAAAATCGAGGGACTAGGCCCGGCAGAAATGTCGGTGCCTAATCCCACATGCAGTTCTTTCTCAAGCGCGGAGCGAAGTGGAAAGACGGCGTTAGCGAAGTAGAAGTTGGACAAGGGGCAGTGGGCTATGCCAGCACCGGCCGCTTTGATAGTTTCACAGTCGTCTTCGGTGATGTGATTGGAATGCGCCAGGACAGTTTTGCGGGTCAGCAATCCAAAATCCTGCAAGGCCGTTGAGTCGCTCTTGCCGCAACGTTCCTTGACAAAGGCATGCTGCCAATCGCTTTCTGAACAGTGGGTCTGGATATGACAATCCGTTTCGCGAGCTAGTGCACCAAGGCCCTCTAACAGTTCATCTGTGCAGCTGGGGATAAAACGCGGGGTGACGATTGGCTTGACAAGCGCTGACTCATTTTCGGGTAATTTTCTAATGAATTCAATCAGTTCCCCGGTTTCACGAATAGCGAGAGCGGCTGATTCATCGCGGTAGTAATCCGGGCATTGATCGACGTCATCCATGGCGACCTTGCCAACGAAGGCACGCTGGCCACGATCCAAGCAAATCTCTGCCAGGGCCTGATTGGCTGGGTTGTGAATGGTGCCAAAATAGACGGCTGTGGTGGTTCCATTGGCCAACAGAGCGTCGACCAGTGAGCTGTAGACTTCCTGCGCGAAATCCACATCAGCATAGCGGGCCTCAAGCGGGAAAGTGTGCTGCTCCAGCCATTCATACAGCGGCAAATGCAGGCTTTTCCCCATCATGGGCCACTGTGGCGCGTGAATGTGTAGATCGACTAAGCCCGGCAGCAAAAAATGACCGGGATCAAATCTATGAAGCGATCCCTCGGCGTCAGCTTTGTGCTGAGTAGGTTCATAGTCAGGTTCGCCTGGTCTGAACACCGCCAGGATCTTACCATTGGCGGCTACTTCAACCAGGGCGTCTTCTATCGTCTCAATACTACCCAGGTTTGGTGCATGCATGAGGGTTGCTTGGAACGTCTCTGTTGTACCTGTCATGCGGGTTTCCTGAACAATGAAATCACCAGGCTCATGATTTTTATGACCAATCGAATTGGCCAGTAGATAATGGCGAACACCAGCTTCATGATATCCCAAACGTAAGAGACACCCATCTGAATGGTTCCAAAAAGCAGGAGATAGGGCACGACGTATAGAATAAGGCGTAGGATCTTCAGCAACCAAGACTGCGGCGTTGGCCAGACCCTGCGCCAGAAACGCCAGCCACTGATGGAACTGAACAGGCCCAAGGCCAGATTGACGATCGCCAAGTACTGAATCCAGGAGGGAATACCTGGGATGAACCGGTTCGCCAGCTCTCGTGCTCTGTCTTCATCGTTGGTGTAGACGTGGATGGCTCTGGCGCCGTAAACCGCGGCTCTCATCAGTGCGTAATCCGCAACGTCAGCGGCTAAGGAAGTGGTGTCGATTGCGGCTTTACTTGTCAGGCCGTCAGCTTTGTTGGGCTTTGTTGCAATGGCAGTGATTTGTACACGGCCTCTGATGTCCTGGCTAGCGTCGATCAGCAGTTCCTGGCCTTTGGGTGTCAGCGTTGAGTAAACATCGGCATTGGTCCTGGCTTGAGCAAGTTTCGCGCTCATCTTAGAGGCACTGCCGATCTTGGCTTGCCGGGTGCTGCCAATGTCGATGATTGTCAAGTCTACATTGGCGTCGCTGGCGGCCTTCTTCAATCGGTCCAGCGAAACACGACCCGTCTTGGTCAATCCGGTCTTGTAGATTAGAAAGCCGTCTTCGATCTTGCCGGACAGCAGCGCAGACTGCCCTTTGATAATTGA
>CAJQQJ010000247.1 GCA_905480445.1 uncultured Alphaproteobacteria bacterium
GCTGGGAGTTATCCTATCTTTGGGTGACGACGGCAATGGCCTGATCAAGGGAGTCACTATTGATGGGGAGCCAATCTACGAAGAAAGCTTGTTCTAGGCTCGCTAAAACACAGGGGACCTCCGCGACAATTCGGAGCTGACGTCGGCTTGCAATGGTTGTAGCTTGCCCCAAATAGAAAGTAGATCTTTCTTAAGGAACCTTAGACGTGGAACATCAAAGCGATCTCCCGCTTTACAGACCAGCGGCACCAATCCCTCCACAGTATAACACTAGAGGTGTTTCCTGGTTCCAGTATCTGAAGCAAGGGGCCAATCCGCTCAAGGTTTGGAACGACCGCATGTATCATCAGCCGGTCTATATGGTGCCCTTGGGGCCGGTTAAAATTTTTCACATCAATGATCCTGATATCACCGAGCAAGTGCTTCAGGATAAGGCTGGGCGGTTTATTCGCAGCCGAATTCAAGCTGACTCCGTGGATACGATCCTTGGCAAAGGCCTGTTGGCGGTAGATGGTGACGAGTGGAAAGAGCAACGGCGTATTCTCGCACCTGTTTTCCAGCCTCGCCAAGTGGCTGCCTTTGAAGATGAGATGCGAAAGTCGACTCAAAAACTAATTGCAAAATGGACGGAAAAACCACCGAAGCGCCCGATTGACATTATCAAGCCGACGTCACAATTGACGCTAGATTTCATTGCAAATGCCTTGTTTGGTGGTTTGAGTGAAGACAATCACAACTTACTGTCGAACAAAACTGACCAAGGCTTGAAGCGCATGCCGTGGCTGACTGCGGCACAGCTTATTAATCCTTTTAAGTCCATCAATCGTCGAATGTCGGAACTGACCTTTAGGCGTCAGATTTCACTGCTGGATGAACTGGCAGAAGACTTTGTCGATCGCTATCGCCGTGATCCAGGGCAGTTTGAAAATTCCCTCCTAGCCAGAGTCGTTGAAGCACAGGAGGCTGAAGGACGCTCGGTCGACAAAACCTTCGTTCGCGATCAAACAGCAACTTTCCTCCTGGCTGGGCACGAGACCACCGGAAAGGCTCTAGCTTTTACCCTCTACTGCCTTTCTGTCGATAAGGCGCGCCGCACAAAATTGGTCACTGAGCTAGATCGCGAAGGAGAGAACTCAGTTTATCTCGACTATGTCATCAAGGAAGCATTACGACTTTATCCTCCTGCAGTCATTGTTTCACGGGATACCACCGAAGAAATGATGTTGGGTGATAGAGAGGTTCCCAAAGGTTCCACCGTGATGATCTCGCCATGGCTCAGCCAAAGGAACACTCAGCTATGGGAACAGTCTGACAAGTTCTGGCCTGAGCGTTGGGGGAGTGAAGTACTTAAGGGTTCTAGGCGATACAGCTATCTGCCGTTCGGAGGTGGTCCTAGAGTGTGCATTGGTATGGGCTTGGCTTTGATGGAGATGAAAATCATGCTGGCTGCTTTGCTACAGAGTTTTACTTTCGACCATATGGAAGATCGGCCCGTAGAACCTGAAGTCGCGGTGACTTTGGGTTCAAAAACGGGCATCTGGATGAAGATTACACATAGATAGTCTGGCTAATCGAAGTCAGGTCTACCGCGCATTTTCTTGATCACGCCTCTTTTGGTTTTACTTTCTAAACGACGTTTTTTCGAACCTAATGTCGGTCTGGTCGGACGTCGGATTGCCTGTCTAACAGCAGCCTGCTGAAGCAATTCGGTCAATCGTTCAATCGCTTCGGCTTTGTTGAGTTCCTGTGTTCGTTGCCTGTTTGCAGTGATGACGATCACTCCATCTTTCGTGAGGCGTTTTCCCGCCAATTGCTCAGCTTTTGCTTTCACATACGCCGGCAAGCTGTTTGAATTGCGGATATCAAACCGCATTTGTGCAGCGGTTGCGACTTTGTTGACATTTTGGCCGCCAGATCCTGTTGCACGAATGAAAGTAAATTCAACTTCGTCTTCAGCAATCGTTAAAAAGTCATTAACATGGATGGGCATGGCAAAGTGATACACGGCCTTGGATGGTTTGGATAGAGTAGCTGTTACAAATTGGTGTTGTTCATCACAGACAGAGCTATTGTTGAACAGCTACTTTCTTTCTAAAAGAGGACTTTGCACTGGCTGGTTTAATCTTGGTCAAATTCCTGTCATAGTGCAAGTTTAGTTATACGTATTAACCCTGCCGCTTTGGCTCCTTCGATTGAGAGACTTAATGTCAGTTTCGCGCAGTGTCTGTATTCTATGGACTAGCTTGATTTACCTTCTTTTGCCGTCACAGCTTTTAGCTCAAGACAATGCGACAATTGCCCAAGAGTTGGCGACAGAGCTGGTCGATTCTGTCACGAGATCTATGACGATGATGGTGATTGGACCTGTCGATAGCCAAAGTCTGGCACTCACAGAGCTTGGCCCAAACAAGTTTTTAGTGACAGTCAAGGAAGCAACCTTTCTTGATCAACCCTTGCCAGAGATTGAGTTCACAGCCCAGAAAGCGTTGGGAGGCCTCTGGGTTATTTCTCAAGGTAAAACGAACGCACCAATAAGCATAAAAACAGAAGAAGGTGGCCTAGAAGTTTCCATTAAGGATCTTGCTTGGCGCGGAACTTGGGACAGTAAGAACAGCGAGTATATCGCTATTTCAGTTACGATGAATGAACTGAAGGTAAAACACCCCAAAGTTGATTTGTCGATTGCGCATCTGAAGCATAATGTTGGTGACAGAGACGCGATGACAGGTGAGTTCATTACAGGGCTCTATTTCACTGACTTAGCCTACAAGCTTTCCTCTTCAGGCACATTGTTGGATTTCGCCAAGACAGCGGGATTTCCTTACGAATTTGAAGGAAAGATGCCTTTCTTCCAGGATTCCATCGTTCTTATCACGACCCCGGACTATAGACCCTTTCGTTGGTTATCAGCTGTCCAAGATGCGGTTCGAGAGCGAAAGGCCATGGCTAACGACAATGACGTGAGGTTGAGCCAGCTAAAGGCTGTTGTGGGCGCCGTGTTCCAGAACCTGAGCAATTTCGGGGGGCACATCGCGGCTGAAGAAATAGTCACGAGGGAGCGCGACAATGATGGGCAAACCGAAAGCAGCCTTGGTTATCTATCAACCCAGCTCACTGGTTGGCACGATGAAGGCGGTAAGTTTAGAATTGGTGCGGACAGTCAAAAAGAAAATTATAGCCTGATCTTTCCAACGGGATTTGATGATAGAAACATTTCGCTCTCCTTCAATGAATCCCTTTCTTCGCTTTCCTTAGAAAGTTACGATGCGGGCGGTCTGGAACAAAACCTACTGGCCTTGATAGATCGTTCTACTCAACAGGAAATGGCATGGCCGAATTTTGATGAAACCATTTCTTTCTTGAGCCAACTTGGTGGGCTAATTTTTATTGATCAGGCGAGCTCTGCAAAAATTCAGATTCCTGGCTTAACACCGATTTTCAACGCGGAGACTTTGTCGTTAGATCTCAAATTTGCTGCCTTAGGGGAACCTGATGGCAGGGTAGGGACCGGCATTACTTTTGCGGCCACCGGCGCTGCTTTGGAAGCTAAGGATTTATCGCCCTTGGGGCAGGTGCTTCAGCCCAAAGTCGTGCGGCTAGCTTTAGGGTCCGCCCATTACCCTCTCGACAAATACAAGCCTGACTCAGAAAAAAGTACCGACTTTGGGCTCAGTTTTCCTAGGCTTTGGCAGCAGCTATCGCCGACTGTTTTTGGCCATGCAGAATGGTCGAATGATGACTTGGTTTTGAGCGCGCGGCTGAAGGGCGACTTTGAATTTACGACAGTAGAAGACAAGCCACTACTTCTTCGTCCTGTCGGAAGTTTAGAGATCGCTGTTTTGGGCTTGGATGCTCTTAAGGCAAGTCTGGACGGTTTAGATCAAGCAGATTTAGACGCAGATAGCAGAGAATGGTTGTTTTGGCTTCGGGCAGGGTTGGGAATGTTAAAGTCTTACAGCAAACCGGATGAAAACGACTCAAGCCGGTTCGAAATTTTTTTTGGAGGAGAAGGTGGCCTCTCGGTGAATGAAAAAATTATACCACTTGAAGTCATTGAAATGTTTCATGGCTAACAGTAATTTAAGGAGTGAGGAGAAGAATATGTCATTTAAATACAAAATATTGAGTGCGACGGTTGGAGGAATTCTCGTGTCGTCGCTCTGGCCATTGTCAGCGGGCGCACAATCAGTCGATCAAGTTAAGGGTGTCGTAGAAGACGGCCTTTCAAGGGGGATGTCGATAGCTGTCGCGGGTAGATTAACTAGTGGATCCGTATCAGTCGTCGCTGGCGACAACAACGATTTTGATGTCACAATTACCGGCGCCGATCTTTATGAAGTGTCACTGCCGGAAATTGAGTTCTCGATGGCGCAATTGGGCGACAGCCAATGGTCAGTGACAGACGGGCGCCTTTCAGGTCCTGTTGATTACAGAGGTGGCAATGGCCACGACGAAGCAACGCTTGATTCCTTTGGATGGTCAGGCACTTGGAATTCTGAGAACAACGAATACCTTGGTATTTCAGTTTTACTTGGAAATTTCCGAATTCAAGGTCGGGAGTTTGGTGTTGAAATAGAGTCGCTGGATTACCGCCTTGGTGACCAGGATGAGGCTAGCAACGAGATCGCAGTAGACTACTCTCTGGGAGCCGTCTCATACAGCTTCGGCGTCTCATCTGCTGTTGGCGGAGGCTTGGAAGGTGTGCCGAGCGACATCAGTGGCAAAATTGAAGCTATGAGCTCAAACGCCGTGATGGTTGCCATTGATGGCTATCGACCTTTTCAGTGGCTTTCACTGTTGAGCGATGCTGTTGGAGAAGCTGACACTATTGAAGATGATTTAGCGAAGCAAGCGGCCTACATGCGTGGTTTTGTTCAGGCTGTATTCCAGGGCATTGATAATTCCAAAACGACCTACAGCGCCCAGAACTATAAGCTCGATCAGGTTGTCGAAGACAGTTTAATAAACAGTTTGATCCGCACTCTGTCTGGAAGCATGGAAACGTCGCATAACAACGATGGAACTGTCCTTGTTGTGGCGAAAGGTGACGCCGAAGATTACGTTGTGTCTGGGCGTATTGATGATCTGGGTGGCGATGTCAATTTTGCCATCAAGCGTTTTGTTGGTGATAGTGTTCTTCACGGTTTTGATGCTG
>CAJQQJ010000248.1 GCA_905480445.1 uncultured Alphaproteobacteria bacterium
AGAAACAGTTTTCTGCTATACAGACAAGAATCATAAATGAAACGGATTGAGATTTGCGGTTTCTACTAAGAGCGTTGCTGGGGTTGGCCCTTCTTGCAATCGTCGTTGGCCTGTTGGTCGGTTCGGGTGGGGTGTTGATAAGCTCTCTTAAGGATCGCGACAGTGGCGGTGCGAGACGTGGTGGCGATAAAGAACGTGCCTATGCAGTCAATGTTCGTACTTTAAGCTCAGGTGATGCGCAGCCGATGACCCAAGTTTATGGCGAGGTCATCAGCGGGCGTACGCTTGAGTTAAGAGCATCGACAGCGGGAGCGATTGTTGAATTGTCTCCTCGCTTTCAGGAAGGGAGGTCAATTGGAGCAGGGGAATTGCTGTTTCAAACGGACCCTGCCAACCAGTTAGCTGACCGTGCCCTTGTAGAGGCTGAATTTGCAGAATCTTTTGCAGAGCTGGCTGATGCGAAAGCCAGTTTGGCTCTGGCGAAAGACGAAGTAGTTGCAGCTCAAAGACAGTATTCCCTTCGACAGCAAAGTGTTGAGAGGCAAATCTCTCTTAAGTCAAAGGGAGTGGGATCAGACTCAGCCATTGAGAATGCAGAGCTTTCACTTTCAACCGCAGAACAAGCTGTCTTGACCAAGCGTCTTTCTTTGAATCAGGCACAAGCCAGGCTTTCCCGTGCAGAAATATCACTACAGCGAATCCAAATTAATTTGGATGAAGCCATTCGTAAACTTGAAGAAACGACTGTAACGGCTAAGTTCGCCGGTGTTTTGACTGAGGTGAATGCAGTCCTTGGTGGTTTGGTAAACGCTAATGAGCGGCTAGGGCGCTTGATTGATCCCAATGCCATGGAGATTTCCTTTCGTGTCTCTAACCGAACTTTCTCTCAGCTGATGTCTAATCCAGCGGGTTTGAATTCTGCAAAAATCGAAATTGTCTTTGGCGGCATTACGGTGGCCAGTGACCTGACAATAGACAGGGTCGGTGCTGCCGTAGCAGAGGGGCAAACAGGACGGGAGTTGTTTAGTCAATTGCGCAGACAAGACTTAGATCGGTTGCGCCCAGGTGATTTCGTTAGCATTTACATCAAGGAAGCCAGACTTGAGAATGTCGTTGTAGTCCCGAGTACCGCAATTTCTTCCGATAACACTTTGCTGCTGGTTGATGAAGGGTCCCGGTTGAGCTCTCATACAGTCCGGGTACTGCGTTGGCAGAAAGACGAACTCATTGTTGAAGGCGAAGGGTTAGAAGGCAAAAACTTAGTTCTTGAGCGGGCTCCACAATTGGGGACTGGTATAAAAGTTGAAGTCAGGCAAACTAACGGTCCTGTTTTCAAAGAAAAGAAACTTGTTGAATTAAGTGACCTTGAAAAGGATCAGATCCGAGCAGCGCTAGAAACGAACAAAAGAATTCCAAAGGCAGGTAAAACGAAAATTCTTAAACGTTTAGAGGCAAAAACAATACCTGAGGAAGCTGCGCAAAGGCTGCGCAATATGGTCAAGAGATCCGCGGGCAACAGTGACGCTATTGTGGAAACTGACCCCGGTGAAATGATAGAAATATCTGAAAGTGAACGCGGAAAATTCAAATCCTTCATCTCAGCAAATGCCTTCATTCCTGAAGACAGGAAGTCATTCATTCTGGAAAAACTTTCGCAACCAAAAGTCCCTTTAAAAATGGTTGAACGAATTAGATCTAGAATGGCTGGAGGGTAACTCAGTGAGGCAAGTCCCAACTGGCCTTTTTTCCATCCTGTCCTACTTCACGCGTCACAAGACAGCAGCGAATTTGTTGTTGGTTGTGATGATGGTTGCTGGTCTAGCCGCAACAACGCAGATCCGGTCTCAGTTTTTTCCCGACGTTGTCATTTCTAATGTGACTGTGATCGTAACCTGGGAGGGGGCGGGTCCTGAAGACCTGGATCAGGCGGTTGTCTCCCTCCTTGAACCGGCCTTATTGAATGTCGAAGGTGTCGAAGAAACCCGCTCGACAGCCACCGAAGGAAGAGCTCAATTGACGCTCGACTTTGAAGCTGACTGGGACATGGCGCGAGCTGCAGACGATGTGAAGGCTGCCGTCGACGGTGTAACAGACTTACCCGAGGGTATTGACGAACCTCTAATTAGGAGAGGTGCCTGGAGAGACCGGGTGACGGACCTCATTATCTCTGGGAATGTCGACCCGGAGCAGTTGGCGCGGTTCGCTGACGAATTTACGGCACGTGCTTTCAGAGCTGGCGTCACAAGAACAACTATCCGCGGTGTCGGCGCACCAGAAGTCCTGGTTGAGGTACCGGAGCTTTCCCTAATTCGACACGGCGTTTCACTTAGTGAGCTGAGTGCTGCCATCGCAGAAGAAGCCACAGCTGACCCTGCCGGCGAAGTCTCTGGCGCTGCCGTTAGAGTGAGAACGGGCGTAGAGAAACGCACGGCTGAAGATGTGCAATCTATTGTCGTTCGTTCATCCAGTGACGGCAATAAGCTGACTGTTGGTGATGTCGCGCAGGTTTCGACATTGGGTTCGAGCAGACAAAGGGCCTATTACGTCGCCGAAAAACCAGCGGTCTCGATCCGTGTAGACAGAGCCGATCTTGGCGACGCGATTGATATGCAGAAGACGGTTCAAAAAATTGCCGACGAGATGCAGCGGACGCTGCCAGATGGTGTCAAAATTGAGCTGATAAGAACGCGTGCGCAGGCGATTTCTGATCGTTTGAACATTTTAATGGAGAACGGGCTACTCGGATTGGCTTTGGTAATCGGTTTGCTCTTTCTATTCTTGAATGCTCGGACAGCTTTCTGGGTGGCAGCCGGAATTCCTGTCGCAATGCTCGCGACAATAGCCCTGATGTATGCCGCTGGTTTAACGATAAACATGGTGTCACTCTTTGGTTTGATCATATGCCTCGGCATTGTTGTTGATGATGCCATCGTTGTTGGGGAACACGCGGATTTTCGTGCAAGGCGGCTGATGGAAAACCCTGTCTTAGCGGCGGAGAGTGCAGCGATCAGAATGGCACCGCCGGTTTTTTCTGCAACGATAACTAGTGTCATAGCTTTCTTTGCTTTGGTGGCGGTTGGAGGGCGGTTTGGATCTTTGATCAAAGATATTCCGTTTACAGTCATTGTGGTGCTGTTGGCTTCGCTGATTGAGTGTTTTCTTATCTTACCGAATCATATGAGCCATGCGCTTCAATCTATTGAGAGGCGGCGGTGGTATGATTTCCCTAGTCACTTTTTCAACATCGGATTCAGTTGGTTTCGGGAAAAGGTTTTTAAGAAGTTCATCTACTGGGTTCTCGTTCTTCGCTATCCGGTGATTGCCTTCACTGTTTTTCTTTTGGCCTTCCAAGCCTCGTTGTTTTTCAAGGGAGACGTCATCTTTCGCTTCTTTAATGCACCTGAACGCGGGTCAATTTCCGGAAATATCGCCATGCTTTCTGGCGCAGACCGCGAAGACACACGGGAAATGGTGCGTGAGTTGCAACGAGCCGTTGACGCGACTGCAAAGAAGTTTGAGGACCAACATGGTACTAACCCTGTAACTTTCGCTTTAGGGGAGGTCGGTGGAACAACTGGTCGGGGTCTTGCTGGTTCCGACACCAAGGACAAGGATCTTTTGGGTTCAATCGCGGTTGAACTGATTGATGCTGATCTACGTCCTTACACCTCATTCGCTTTTATTGGCGAACTGCAAGAAGAGGTTAGAAAACACCCCTTGCTCGAAACCTTGAGCTTTCGAGGGTGGCGTTCCGGACCCGGCGGTGATTCGCTCAGTGTGAAGTTCTATGGTGCAAACTCTGCTGTCTTGAAGCTGGCTTCAGAAAAGCTCAAAGAAGCAGTCAGCGGCTTTCCTGAGGTTTCAGCAGTTGAAGATGATTTAGCTTATGACAAAGAAGAATTTGTACTTGAGTTGACGCCTCAAGGCCAAGCGCTTGGGTTCACAATTGATGGCATCGGCAAGGAATTGCGAGGGCGGCTCAACGGTATCGTTGCGGCGTCTTTTCCAGTTGGTACGAGAACTGGAGAAATTCGGGTTACCTTGCCTGAAGAGGAGTTAACTGGCGGGTTTCTTGAGGCCACTCGACTGCGAACAGCTCTCGGCACTTACGTTCCCTTGACGGACGTTGTGACGACCAGAAGCCAAATTGGGTTTGCGGCCATTCGTCGGGAAAACGGATTGAAAAGGGTCTCTGTCTCAGGGGATATTTCAGAGGATGATCCTGTTCGGGCTAGCCAAATAGTAGAAGAGCTCCGGGAAAACATATTGCCTGGGATTGCTGCTGACCTAGGTGTGGAGTTCCTAATTGGCGGTCTGGCTGAACAAGAGAGCGAATTTCTGTCAGACGCAAAGACGGGTTTCATCCTTTGTCTGTTGGGCATCTACTTGACGTTGACTTGGATCTTTTCGAGCTGGTCGCGGCCAATTGTGGTTATGGCGATCATTCCTTTTGGCTTCGTCGGGACTATTTATGGTCACTACATGTGGGAAGTGCCGCTATCGATGTTTTCCATTATTGGGCTGATTGGGATGAGTGGAATTATCATTAACGATTCTATTGTGTTGGTTTCTACAGTGGATGAATATTCCAAAGACAGAGGGTTGTTCGCGGCGATAGTTGAAGCTGCGACCGACCGTTTTAGGCCGGTTCTATTGACGACACTAACAACTGTATTGGGACTCTTGCCGCTCCTGTATGAAACTTCCCGGCAAGCACAGTTCTTAAAGCCGACGGTAATTACCCTGTGTTACGGTTTGGGTTTCGGTTTACTTTTGGTTTTGCTCGTAGTGCCTTCGTTGCTGGTTGTTCAACAAGATTTCAAAAGGCTGTTCGCATCAGCGCGGCGTATTTTGTTTGCACGGCGTTTAGACGGAACTCAGAGACTGTTCTATTCGTCGGTTACGCTTTGCTACGGTCTCATAGTTGGCGGGACCATGGGTTACCTCGCCGTCACGGGAAAACGAGCGCCATGGCTATCTTCTTTGCTAGACCAGTTTTCGCCTTTCCTGGGTTCTTTTTTGGCCATGGTGACTGGAATTCTAGCGGTGACTCTGTTGAGTGCTTTGGTGATTGTGGCAGTTCATTTGAGAGGGCAATTTTTCACCAAGAAAGTCTAGGCTGCGGGTAGCTCGATTACGAAACAAGCGCCGGCCTTGGTTTTCTTGTGAGAAAGTTTGCCAGACAAGTTTTTCATAATTTCACGACTAATCGGCAATCCTAGTCCGGCGCTGCCAGATTTTGATGCCGAGGAGAATTTGGAGAACTTTTGAAAGATTTGCTCTGCATGCTCCAAGGAGATGCCGGGGCCGTTATCTAGGAACTCTATACGAACAGTTTTTCCGTTGCTGGTGCAATTGATCTTTATTGTGGGGTTTTCTGAAGAGCCGTACTTCACTGAATTCGAAATGAGATTAATGAACACCTGACCCAAACGATCTGCATCGGTCGAAATAGTTATCTTTTCTTGCGGGATAAGGCGTTCAATCTTCACCGAGTTCGAGGCTAGTTGCGGTTCGGTGGCTGCAATAGCTTGGTTGATGATGTCACTGAGTTCGACATTTCTTATGTCCAATTGAACTTGGCCACTTTCTAAGAAACTAAGGTCCAAAATTTCGTCAAGTAATCTGGTTAAGCGTTTACTTTCTTGGTGAATGATCGAGGAAAAGTGGCGACGTTTTTCATCACCAAGCTTTGTGCCGTCCCTTAGAATTTCGGAAAAGGATCTAATTGAAGTCATCGGAGTGCGCAATTCGTGGCTGACCTGGCTCAGAAAA
>CAJQQJ010000249.1 GCA_905480445.1 uncultured Alphaproteobacteria bacterium
AATAGGGGTCTTGGACGCGCTCGTCGTCTTCGCGGTGACTTTCTCTGATCTCAGATCCGTCAAGCAAAGCCCTGAGGCTGACCCCAACATCGATCTGACCCTTGTGTCCTCTTAACTCGTGGATTTCTGGCCTGAAAGGCGCGGATGATCCCATCGCGGCATCGACTGACAAAGCGCCTGTGACCAGAGATGTTGTCGCGTTGCGCCAAGCTTCAAACAGTCCTTTCAAGGCCAAGGCTGTAGATACCTGCGTGCCGTTGATGAGTGCGAGACCTTCTTTGACGCCCAACACCAGTGGTTTGACGTTTGCTTTCTTTAGTGCCTCAGTAGCTGGTAGGCGCTCACCTCTGCAAAGGGCTTCGCCTTCTCCCAACATTGCGGCCGTCATATGAGCCAGGGGTGCTAAGTCGCCTGATGCGCCAACGGACCCTTGGCCCGGAATGATAGGTGTGATGCCTTTGGATAAAAATGTCTCGAGCTGTTCAATGACGACCCAACGCACACCGGAGGCACCTCTGCCCAAAGACAGAAGTTTCAATGCCATGATCAAGCGAGTGACGTCTTCTGACAGCGGCTCACCGACACCTGCACAATGGCTGAGGATCAGGTTACGCTGCAAGGTTGCGACGTCTTTGGTTGGTATGCGCACTGAAGCAAGTTTGCCAAAGCCTGTATTAATACCGTAGACGGCGTCGTCACCAGCCGCAGCATCAGCGACTATCTTTGCAGCCCGTTCAACAGCAGGCTTGCAGGATCTAGCTAAATTAACAGCTTCACCACTAAGAATGACTTGAAGGTCAGCCAGTGTCGCATGGCCTGGGATCAATTCCATCAGAGCTGACCTCCAAAAATACGTTTGTGGAGGGAGTTGAAGCCAATGCGATAAGAAAGCTCGGCTGGATGATTGATATCCCAAACAGCAAGATCAGCTCGCTTTCCGGCCTCAATCGTTCCACAGCTCTCCTGGAGCCCAAGCGCCTTAGCGGCGTTTCTTGTTACGCCAGCCAAGGCTTCTTCCGGTGTCATCCTGAACAAGGTGCAGCCCATGTTCAAAGACAGAATAACAGAGAAAAGCGGTGAAGAACCAGGGTTTCCGTCTGACGCCAAAGCCATGTCAACTCCTGCGTCACGGAAGGCCTGGATGGGCGGCGCTTGTGTTTCACGAATTGTATAGAAGGCACCTGGTAAGACTGTCGCGACGGTGCCAGCTTTCGCCATAGCGGCTATACCGGCGTCGTCAATGTATTCGACGTGGTCCGCTGAAAGCGCGCCGCGTTCTGCGGCCATCTTAGCGCCGCCTAGATTGGACAGCTGTTCGGCATGCAGCTTGATAGGCAGTCCCAGCTCGGCGGCAACATGAAACACACGCTCCATTTGTTTAACTGAGAAGGCGATCCCTTCGCAAAACCCATCAACGGCATCAACCAAACCCAGGGTGTGAGCTTGTCGCAGACCTTCGCAAGCGACGTCATTTATGAAGGCGTCTTCGCGGTCTTTGTATTCAGCCGGCAAGGCATGTGCCGCTAACCAAGAGGTTACAATTTTGATCGGGCGTTCTCTTTCCAACTGGCGAGCGACTTTCAGCATTTTGATTTCTTGGTCAATTGCTAAGCCGTAGCCAGACTTGATTTCAATCGTCGTGACACCTTCGGCAATGAAGGCATCTAGGCGCGGCAGTGCTGAGGCTAGGAGCTCTTCTTCGCTGGCTTCTCTCGTCGCCTTCATGGTCGAAACAATGCCACCACCAGCTCTCGCGACTTCTTCATAGGAGGCGCCTTCGAGGCGCATTTCGAATTCTCTCGCTCTATCGCCACCGAAGACTAAATGTGTGTGACAGTCGATAAGCGCCGGCGTCACTAGTCGTCCACCGAGGTCTTGTGCCGTCGCGTTCGAATAGAGATCCGGTAAGTCAGCACGACGGCCAACCCAGGCAAGGTTCTCATTTTCGAGGACAATAGCTGCGTCATCAATCATGCCGTAACTAGTGCTGCCTTTGACCATTGTTGCCGCTTTACAATTGGTAAGGATTTCTTGGGTCATTGATCACACTCTTGATTGCGCCACAAATAGGCAGGGGGAGAACAGCTATCTCGGTCGTATAGATTTCTCCTGATTCGATAATATGCGCAAGCATAATATTAAAATGAAGGTGGTAAATCTTGAATTTCAGCGCTATTCAATCAGAATGACAACAACATCACTAAATACCTGGCAGCTCGTACAAGATGAAGTCCTTCACCGCATTCAGACCGGTGTTTGGAGTCCTGGGACCTTGCTACCGACGGAAAAAGAGCTGGCTCAAGAGTTTGAATGTTCTCGGGCGACGGTTAGCCGTGCGCTCAATAATCTATCAGGCGAAGGGCTGCTGGACAGACGCCGTAAAGGTGGCACAAGGGTCAATTTGAATCCGGTGCGTAGAGCGACATTGGCAATTCCTGTGATGCGGGAAGAAATAGAGGGCAAAGGCAGCGTTTACAGAGCGATGGTTCTTGAGCGTGAACAACGAAACCCGACACCGGCGGTACGGGCCTTTCTTTCTGTGGAGGCCGACTGTCCGATGGTTCACTTGCGCTCTCTACACATGGCGGATAACCAACCTTATGCATTTGAAGATCGCTGGGTGAATTTGCAAGTCGTTCCCAAGTTCGCAGAGGCTGACCTTACAGAGATAAGCGCCAATGAATGGCTGGTGCAGAACTCTGGCTTTTCAGGTGGAGATGTCGCTTTTTATTCAGTCAATGCGGGATCGCAAGAGGCCGAGAACTTGGGCTGCAGAGAAGGCGAGGCTTTGTTTGTGCTCGAAAGAATAACACGCGTGAACAACAAACCCATTACCTTTGTGCGCCTTTTTTATAGACCAGGGCATCGTATCTCGACTAGTTTGTAGACTTCGAATTTTGCAAAGGAAGCCAGATGAAAATCTTAGTAAACGGTGCAGCAGCGATAGATGAAGTTCCTGGATTGGGCGCTATTGTTGACAAGCATGAGGTCGTCTTTGCGCCAGATGTGGAAGCACTCTCAAGAGAGCTGCCAGGTACTGAGGTTTTGCTGGGTTGGAACTTTCGTGGCAACGATCTGGAGAATCAATGGGGCAAAGCCTCTGATCTCAAATGGATCCATTGGTGTGGGGCGGGTGTTGACGCCGTTCTTTTTCCAGCACTCGCCAATTCTGAGGTCGTACTGACCAACGCTCATGGAATTTTCAATCAATCGATGGCAGAGTTTGCTCTGGCATTTGTTTTAAACGAAGCCAAGTCGGCAAGACGGCTTGCAGCGAACCAAGCCTCAAATAAATGGGACTATCACCTGAACCGCAAAGTGGCGGGCACAAAAGCCTTGGTCTTCGGTGTCGGCGGCATTGGTCGCGAGACAGGCCGATTATTTAGAGCCGTTGGCATAGAGGTCGATGGCGTTGGGCGATCCAATCGGGATGGTGACGCGGTCTTTGGCAAGATTATTGCGCAGAGCGATAGCAAGCAACATGTTAGAGACTACGACTGGGTGATAGGCATCATGCCTTCAACAGCTCAAACAGACGGCTTCTTTAACGCTTCATTCTTTGACGCCATGAGCGAGACGGGATCTTTCCTCAACATGGGCAGAGGCCGCGCTGTTGATGAAGACGCGTTGGCTGAGGCTTTGAGCTCTGGCTCGATAGCTTCCGCAATGCTCGATGTATTCCAAACGGAGCCCCTGCCAGAAGACAACGCTCTCTGGACCACAGAAAACTTGGTGATTTCTCCGCACATGTCTGGCGATTATGCCGGTTACCACGCCGAAATGGCACAACAGTTTTACGACAATTTAGAGAATTATGCCGCTGGCACCGGCATGTTCAACTTGGTCGACAAGAAAGCTGGTTTTGTCAGGAGCTCTTAATTGTCATTGATTTATGCTGTTGGCGACGTACACGGTGACTTGAGCCAATTGGTAGAGGCGCATCGTAGAATTCAGCAAGATGTCCAGTTAAACGAAGCT
>CAJQQJ010000250.1 GCA_905480445.1 uncultured Alphaproteobacteria bacterium
ATAATGCAGAAACAACCAAGCTCTCGACGCCACTCCTAGTAAACTGGGGCAAGAACGGTGCAATCGAAGCGCATTTCGATTGCCTCAAACTTTGGCGACAACGTGCTACGAACGTTCAGGGCAATTCATTGCCAGGCGGCCATTACCTCGCTGAGGAAGTGCCTGATCCAGTTCTCAATGCTTGGCTACCGTTCTTCGAAGAACACAGCAAATAGCAATCATCTGTTGGCAATGTGCCTCGGATGCCCGAACTCATCGCGTGAAATCTGAGCCAGGTTAGCAACACCTTGCTTCAATGTTTCATGGGTCGGGTTGGCAAAGCAGATCCTGATCCAATTGCCAGCATCGCTTTCCAAAGACCAACCACGACCGGGATTTACTTCCACGCCGCTTTCAGCAGCAATAGAGGCTAAGCGTGTGGTATCCACCACTTCGGGCAGCTTAACCCAAAGGAAGATACCGCCTGGGGGCCGCTCAAATTCAGCCTCAGTGCCGAAGTTTTCTTCGAGAGCAGCAATCAAGACATCAAGTTTGTTTTCCAAGGTCTTGCGCAAGCTCACTATATGAGTGTCAAAATGCTCCGGGCAAAATTCCGCCAGCAACATTTGCTCGAGCGCGCCTGAACCAGCATCGCCTTTCATCGGCAAAATTTGCGCAATAACCGCCCAGTCCGCGACGATGAAACCCACACGAAGTGCCGGTGCGATGCATTTGGAAAAGGAACCAACATAGACCACAAGACCGCTATCATCGAGGCCGCGCAGTGCTGGCGGCCGCTCTCCGTCCCAGATCAGATCGGCGTAACACTCATCCTCGAAGATTGGTATCTGCTTGCTCTTCGCGATCTCAATGAGGCGCAGCCGCCGCTCTAGAGTCATGATAGTGCCGGTCGGGTTATGGACCGTTGGGATCGTGTAGATAAACCTAGGCTTGATAGCTTTAGCTTCACAGTCCGCTAGCTTGGCCTCAAGATCATCCATGTTCATGCCGTCTTGATCAACAGAGACAGTGATCATGTTGATGGAAAGAGAATTCAGTTTTGTAAAGACGCCGCCGTAGTTTGACTCTTCAACCATGACTGTATCGCCTGCTTCCAGAAACAAGCCATTAACCAAATCCAATGCCTGCAAGGAGCCTGATGTCAGAAGAATTTCGTCTGTATTGCAGTTGATACCTGAGTAAGCCTTCAGTTTATCGACTAAGTATGACCGCAAAGGCAAATACTCCTGGGGGCCGCTTTGAAGAAAATAAGTCGCCAGAGTCGGACCTTCTTTCAGTAAAACTCTATCCATGGCAGCTCTCAGAGCGTCGACCGGAATAGATCCTTCATCGTTATGTCCACCTACAAAATTGAAGGCCGGCCAACCGATCCACTTCTGCGCAGGGGCAGGTAGGCCAGGTTTAAAGAGGTCCGAGAAAGAGGCTGTCATAAGGATGTCCTTGTTAAATTCGGCCCTAAGCTTGCCTTAGCTTGATGCATCTTTCAACGACAATTACTAATTATATCGTTCCACACTTTCCCATCGGGTCAATCAACCCATATCACCATGGACTCTTGAAATTAATCTGGATAGGGTTGTCACACCCTTAAACAATTAAAAAACTTATCGGGGAGTAAGGGTTTGGATTTCATTCAACTTCTGGCCAGCGGCTTGGCCAATGGTTGCGTCTACGGCTTGATCGCACTCGGCTTTGTCTTGATTTACAAAGCAACCGAGGCCGTGAACTTCGCACAAGGCGACTTCATGATGCTTGGTGCTTTTATCTGCGTAGGTTTCGCCAACGAAGATTTCTTGGGCTGGTCCTTCTGGACAGCGGTGCCTTTGTCTATCTTTTTCATGTCGGTCTTTGGTTACCTCTTTAATTGGGGTGTTCTACGCCACATGTTTGGCCGATCCCAAACTGCCATCGTTATCCTGACGATTGCTCTTGGTTTCATCCTCCGCTTCGCCGCTGGTACAATTTGGAGCCACGAGCCTGTTTCTTTGGAAACACCCTATGCAGGAAAAGATGTGAGTTTCGGAGGCGTTGTTCTCGGGATCGATGAAATTTTGGGCGTCATTGTAACGATAATTCTGACCATCTCGCTGTTCATCTTTTTTTCTAAAACTAAACTCGGTCTTGCTATGCAAGCGGCTTCCCAGAATCAGCTCGCCGCCTACTACATGGGTATTCCAGTTAAACGCATTCAAAGCATGGTTTGGGGTTTGTCAGGTGCAGTTGCGGCTGTGGCTGGAATCCTTTTTGCATCAAAAGGCGCGATTGATCCTTCGGCAGGACTGTTAGGCATCAAGGCTTTCGCCGCCGCAGCCATTGGCGGATTTGGATCACTACCAGGCGCGCTACTCGGCGGTTTGATCATTGGTATCGTTGAGCCTCTTTCCTCTAGATACGCGCCCCCTGGGGTCTCACAGATAGCGCCCTATGCGATCCTACTCGTCGTGCTTATTTTTCGCCCAGGTGGTATTTTCTCTCAAACCCAAAAGAAGAAGGTCTAAGCCATGCGTTTTGTTTTTAAGACCTCTTACGACGCAGACATCAACTGGTTTAAGCACAAAACCCAAGCCTTTTGGTACTTTGTGCTGTTCGCTCTGATGCTGGCGCTCCCACTTTATTTCTATTTCTTAAGTGACGCCTATCTGCTCGGCGAAATTACGTCCGTCATGATTTTCGCCATTGCCGCTATGGGGTTGATGCTTTTGACCGGGCATACAGGCTTGCCAAGTTTGGGGCACGCAACCTTTATGGCAATGGGCTGCTATTTGAACGTTATCTACCTCAACCTTGGTGTTCCTTGGTTGTTGTCCTTTGTGCTCGCGGGCGCGACAGCTGGCGCTGTTGGAACACTGATAGCCTTGCCAGTTTTGCGGCTCCACGGTGTTTACTTGGCGCTCGCCACTCTTGCTATGTCGATTTTAACAGGTGACTTCATTGTCATATTGGAACCCTGGACTGGCGGTATTTCGGGTCTGGCTGTTCCGGACATCTCTATTTTTGGATGGGAGGTCAACAAGTACGCCAATCCTTATCGCTTCTATTACGTAGTGCTGATTATCGCCATTGTGATAATTATGGCTTATCGCAATGTTTTGCGAACTCCCTTGGGTCGGTCCTTTACGGCGGTGAGAGATTCCGAAATTTCCGCGCAAGCTATGGGTATTAACCTAACCGTTACCAAGTCATCTTCCTTTTTCTTGTCCGCTACAACAGCTGGATTGGCAGGCGCCTTGTTTGGCCACTCCGCAGGTTACGTCACCAACGAGACTTTCGATGTGGTTATGTCAATCACCCTGCTCATGATGATTGTGATTGGTGGACTAGGCTTTATACACGGCGCTTTCTTTGGTGCTGTTGTCTTTGGCATCATTCCGGTTGCTATCGCTAACGGTCGCTCTCTGCTCTCAACGTCGTTTGACATCAACATAAACATACCCGGCCTTGAGAACGGCATGTTTGCCGTTATCTTGATCGCATTCATTCTCTTCGAGCCGATGGGGCTTTATGGGCGTTGGTTGAAGATCAGAACTTACTTCGAGCTCTTTCCCTTCTACCGAAAAGACATGTTCCGCAGGCAAAAGGCCTATCTGAAGACGGAGCGCGTGCAATGAGTCTGCTTTCACTAGACCAGGTAACGCTGCGGTTTGGCGGCGTTGTTGCTGTTAACAACGTCTCGCTGTCAGTCAATGAAGGCGAAGTTTTCGGGTTGGTGGGTCCCAATGGCGCTGGCAAATCCACTGTCTTCAATCTGATCTCTCGATTTTACGATCCTGCTGAGGGATCTATTTCTTTCGATGGCAAAAACATACTGAAGCTCGGTAGCGATAAGGTTCCCTCTCTCGGTGTGGCGCGAACTTTTCAAAATATTGAGCTGTTCGAGCATGCAACAGTATTACAAAATCTGTTGGTTGGTCGTCACCGCCATCGGAAAACCAATATGTTGTCGGAAATTTTCTTCACGCCTGCGGCCCGCAAAGAAGAGCGTCGCCACCGTGAAGCGGTTGAAGAAGTCATCGACTTCTTAGATCTTCAGCCTTATCGTGACAAGATGATTGCTGGCTTGCCCTACGGTGTTCGCAAAGTTGTGGAGCTGGGGCGTGCGCTCGCCAGTGAGCCCAAGTTGCTGCTCCTCGATGAGCCTGCATCCGGTTTGTCAGTCGAAGAAACCCAAGACATGGCTTACTGGATCGAAGACATTCAAAAGCAAATGGGCATCACTGTCCTGATGGTCGAGCACGATATGGGTCTGGTTTCCTCTGTTTGTAACCGTGTGTTGGCACTGAACGACGGTAAGGAGCTCACGACTGGCACACCCGCCGAAGTCCAATCCCACCCAGCTGTCGTTGAGGCCTATCTTGGCACCGACGGCATCAGCAAGACTTAGGGTGATAGCATGAGCAATCAGAGTAAAAACAAAACTGAAGTCATTCTTAAGATCGACAATCTTGAAAGCTACTACGGTCCAATTGTCGCCATCCGTGGTGTTAGTCTTGAGGTTCGCGAAGGCCAGATAGTGACCGTGCTTGGTGCTAATGGCGCCGGAAAAACAACTCTCTTGAAAACCATCTCAGGCGTGATGGATCCGGAGAAGGGCACAATATCCTTTCTTGGAAATCAGATTCAAGGGCAGGAACCTGACCGCGTTGTTCGCAGTGGTATTGTTCATGTTCCAGAAGGCAGAGAAATTTTTCCTATTTTGTCCGTTGCTGAAAACATTGAACTCGGCGCTTACACTAAAAGCGACAAAGCCAGCATCGCTGCTGACCTCGAGATGGTCTACTCATATTTTCCGATTTTGAAGGAGCGCCGAAGTCAAGCTGCTGGAACGCTGTCTGGTGGTCAACAACAGATGTTGGCCATTGGTCGAGGGTTGATGTCCCGTCCCAAATTGATGCTGCTTGATGAGCCAAGCCTGGGCTTGTCGCCGCTGCTGACACAGGAGATCTTCGAGATCATTCGGCGTCTCAATCAAGAACAGAAAGTAACAATGATGCTGGTCGAACAAAATGCTAAGGTCGCGCTCAACGCCGCTGACTACGGCTATGTTATGGAGCTTGGCAGAATTGTGATGGAAGACGAAGCTGAAACCTTGAACAATTCAAAAGATGTCCAAGAATTTTACCTTGGTGTCAACCAAGAGGAAAATCAACGCGGGCAGAAGCGCTGGAAACAGCGCAAGACCTGGCGCTAAAGGGAGAGTTGAGCCATGAACCAACTGTCTAACATTGCTGATCAATTGCCGGAGCAGAAGTTCCATAACGGTATCACATTCAATGTA
>CAJQQJ010000251.1 GCA_905480445.1 uncultured Alphaproteobacteria bacterium
GGATTCAGGTACGTTCGACTGGGCACAAAATGACAAGTTCCCTTCCCTAGCCCAACCTGAAGAAGCCTATCACGGTCTGACTTTCTTTGAGACTTTCGGCGATATGGCCTTAACTGCCTACTTGCATGCCGTCGGCTTAAGAGATTTAGGGGCATCGATGGCACCGCAAAATGCCTTTCAGACCATTCTGGGTGCTGAGACTTTGAGTCTTCGGATGGACCGTCACTGTATAAATGCACAAGAGATAGCGGAATATTTGGAGGAACACCCAGCTATTGGATCAGTTTCCTACGCGGGTCTAAAATCTTCCCCTTTTTACCAGTTGGGGCAAAAATACCTGCCACTCGGCCAAGGTGCTGTCTTCACGGCACAGCTAAAGGGTGGCTTCGAAGCCGGTGTTAAGTTCGTTGAATCAGTGAACCTTTTCTCTCACTTGGCCAATGTCGGCGATGCCCGTTCTTTAGTTTTGCACCCCGCATCAACTACGCACCGCCAACTCACGCCGGAACAACGCGAAGCGGCAGGTGCTGGTGACGACATCGTTCGTATCTCGGTTGGTCTGGAAACCGTCAGTGACCTCATTCGTGATCTTGACCAGGCATTAGCTGACTAACCTCACGGTAGTAGTCACAAGCGGTATCCGTGTGGACATGGTGGGAGATTTTGAGTCCCGTGGGCTGGTCTAGCATACTAGCGGCAATGGCAATATGGGATGCCTCATGGCGTTCAAAGAAAACTGAAGCGCCGCATTGATTGCAAAAACCCCGCCTGGCGATCTCTGAAGACTTGTACCATTTCAAACCAGTGGCATGAATCAGCTCTATTGTTCCCTTTTGGGCTCGAGAATAGAAAGCAAAATTTCCGTGCGTCTTCTGGCATTGTGTACAATGGCAAGCTGTTAAATCTGTTAGTTCACCGTGGACTTCAAATTGGATCCCGCCGCAATCACAGCTTCCTTTAAAATTGGCTGCCTTGATTTCGTTCATGTGACTTCCCCTCTACAACAAATCTGCTATCGTTCTTTATAGGCAGTCCTGAGGAGACACAAAGCGTGAAGTTTCTATCCGTCCGCAAAATAAGAATGATTTCTGGCACCATTCTTTTTGCCTACGTCACTGGGCATCTCATCAATCATGCTTTTGGACTGATTTCAATTGATGCCATGCAGGCTGCCAATGAGATACTTCACAGCATATGGGCAAACCCAGTTGGGTTGCCAGTCCTTTATCTCTCGATATTTGTGCATATCTTGTTTGGCTTATGGGCCTTGGTACAACGCCAGAACTGGCGTTTACGTGTCAGCGATGCCATTCAAATCGTTCTTGCTTTAGCGATTCCTTGGCTTCTAGCTTTACACGTGATCGGGACTAGAGGTGCGGAACAACTCGCGGGAACTGAAGTAGACTACTACTATGTGCTTGCTGCGCAGTGGTCTTCTAGTCCTTGGATGCCGCTTCAGCAAACCGCTGGTGTTCTGGCTTCTTGGTTCCACGGTTGCTTAGGCATTTATTATTGGTTGCGCCTAAAGCCTTGGTTTAGATCTTACATCTATTGGGCTTTTGCGATTGCTATTATTGTTCCTACCTTATCACTGGCCGGATACTACGTTGGCGGCCAAGAATCCCTACTCTATTTGGAAGACCAAGACTGGATTGATTACCAGTATATTGAGAACAATTGGCCACAAGGCGAAAAACTGCAACTCCTTCTAAGTATCCGAGACTGGACATTCAATGTCCTGCTAGGCTTGGTTGGTTTGATCATCGCTTGGCAAGCGGGAC
Organism: uncultured Alphaproteobacteria bacterium; assembly: GCA_905480445.1. Taxonomy (GTDB): domain Bacteria; phylum Pseudomonadota; class Alphaproteobacteria; order UBA7985; family CAJQQZ01; genus CAJQQZ01. The sequence goes on from CAJQQJ010000251.1 coordinate 1,782, forward strand.
GTTGGATCTGGAATCGAAGAGTGGCCCAAATCGCTGTCACTTATCAAGATGGCTCACATATTCGCTTTCCCAAGGGCATGACGCTTCTGGAAGCAAGCCAAGCCAATGGCATCGCTCATACGTCAGTCTGTGGCGGCCGGGGGCGCTGCTCGACCTGTCGTGTAGCTGTTCGCTTCGGTAGTGAGAATTTGCCCCCCGCAAGTGCTGAAGAACAAGCTGTTTTGGACCGCATCAGCGCCTCTCCTGATGTCAGGCTTGCTTGCCAGTCGATCCCAACAAAAGGCCCTCTCACGATTGCACCTCTGTTGCCAGCCAGAGCAGCCCTACGTAAAGCGACCAGCACCAGCAAATTCGAGTTCGGAAATGAGAAAGAAATTGCTGTTCTTTTTGCCGACATTCGCGGCTTCACATCCATATCGGAAAAGAAATTACCCTATGACGTTGTTTTCATCCTCAATCGCTATTTTGAAGCAGTCGGTAAGGCCATTGAGTCTAGCGGTGGTCATTTAGATAAATTTATCGGCGACGGCACCATGGCTCTGTTTGGTCTTAATGGCGATCTAAAGACTGGTTGTCATGATGCTTTAAAGGCCGCTAGAAAAATGATCGAAGCCGTTGAAGCTCTAAACCTAGGGCTGGAACAAGATCTAGGCCAAGGTTTAAGGATTGGTATTGGCATCCACGCAGGCCCTGCCATCGTGGGTGAGATGGGGTATGGTTCAGCAACGCAGTTAACAGCTGTCGGAGACATCGTTAACACTGCCAGTCGACTAGAAAGCGCGACTAAGGAACACAAAGCTTTGCTAATTGCCTCAGAATTAGTGGTGTCTTCAGCGGCCGTTTATCCTTCAATAGGAGAGCTCAAACAGCTTTCAGTACGCGGCAGAGAAGGTGGTTTGCCCGCTTTTGTCGTCATGGATATAAATGGTCTACCATCTTAGTAAAATATCATTGATCCTCGAACAGAGCGGCACTAGGGTCGCGCTGTCATTTGGGGAGACTAGACTTGTCTGAAAATGAAAAGACATTCGATTATGTGATCGTTGGCTCAGGGTCCGCAGGATCTATTCTTGCATCAAGATTGAGCGAAAGCGGCAAATATTCAGTTTTGGTTCTGGAATACGGCGGAACAGACATCGGTCCGCTTATTCAAATGCCTTCTGCGCTTTCCTACCCCATGAACATGGCAAGATACGATTGGGGCTATCAAACCGAACCCGAGCCCAACCTCAACAACCGTCGCCTGGTTTGTCCTCGAGGCAAAGTTATCGGTGGTTCCTCCTCCATCAATGGCATGGTCTACGTCCGTGGACACGCTTGCGACTACGACACCTGGGAAGAAATGGGAGCCTCAGGGTGGGGTTACCGCCACGTCCTGCCCTATTTCAAACGCATGGAGACATCACACGGTGGCCAGGATGGTTGGCGTGGCACTGATGGCCCTATGCATATCACACGTGGTAAACGTAAAAACCCTCTGTTTCATGCTTTTGTCAAGGCAGGTGAGCAAGCCGGATACCAAACGACTGAAGATTACAACGGCGAGCAGCAAGAAGGTTTCGGCGCTTTTGAAATGACGGTTTACAAGGGGCGTCGTTGGTCAACAGCTAACGCTTATTTGAGGCCTGCTTTGAAACGGTCGAACTTGTCCCTCGTGACCGGTGCTAAGGCACGTCGCGTAATTCTCGAAGGGAAGAAAGCTGTCGGCATTGAGTATGAAAAGAACGGCCGTATTCAGTCTGTTAAGGCAAACAGAGAAGTGATTTTGAGTGGCAGCTCAATCAATTCCCCTGCTTTGCTGCAACTATCAGGGATTGGTAATGCTAACGAACTCAAAAACATCGGCGTTGACGTTGTTCACAATCTTCCTGGTGTCGGCGAAAACTTGCAAGATCATCTGGAAGTCTATTTTCAGATCGCCTGCAAGCAACCGATCACGCTCTACAAGCACCTAAACCTCTTCTCTAAGGCTTGGATTGGGGCACAATGGTTGTTTACCAAAACCGGTATAGGCGCAACCAATCACTTTGAATCGACTGCCTTTATCAGATCAAGAGCAGGCATCAAATATCCAGACCTCCAGTACCACTTTCTGCCCGTCGCAATCCGTTATGACGGCAAAGCCCCCGCCGAAGGCCACGGTTTCCAGTGCCATGTCGGCCCTATGCGATCGAAGTCTAGAGGTTCCGTCAAGATTGCCTCCAATGATCCAAACGCTGCGCCGAAGATATTCTTCAATTACATGTCGCATGAGGATGACTGGACGGAAT
>CAJQQJ010000252.1 GCA_905480445.1 uncultured Alphaproteobacteria bacterium
ATGCCTTACGAACAGTTCATTTCAGCAGCGAGAGGTGCTCGCTATGATATTGAAGTTCTCGAGAGCCGGTTTGGTTCCTCCTATGAGCAGGTTTGTCACCGCCTGACCAGCCTTAGCCGCCCTGGCAACCAAGGGCTGCCATTTTTCATGGTTAGGATCGATAAGGCGGGCAACGTCTCGAAACGCTTCAGTGCAGCGGGCTTCCACTTTGCGCGCTTCGGTGGCGCCTGTCCTCGTTGGAACCTTCATGACGCCTTTAGAACCCCAAGAGTGATCAACACACAGGTTGTAGAGATGCCTGACGGGGCACGCTATTTCTCTATCTCAAGAACGGTTTCAAAACCAGGTCGCGGTTATGCAACACCGCCCCAGGAATTTGCAATTGGCTTGGGGTGTGACCTGTCGAATGCAGTCTCTCTGGTTTACGGGGATGGTTTCAATCTCGAGAACACCAATGCCGTTCCGATTGGCATTAACTGCCGCTTGTGCGAGCGGTTAGATTGCAACCAACGCGCATTCCCACCGCTGACCCACAAAATGGTCGTGGATGAAAACAGACGAGGGCACGCACCCTTTTCAATAAAGGCAAAGGGAAGACGGCAGGTTCGTTAGAAGTGCCCCAGGTTGATACTCAACGCGCAACGAAGGAGATTTCTACACGGCGGTTTTTGGTCTTGTTGGCACGGTTGTCATTGGGGGCCATAGGCGAGTGTTCCCCGAAGCCAGCGGAAAGAACGCGGGTTGGCGAAATGTCTTCGTTTTCCAACAGTAAGCGAACAACGGCATTCGCACGGGCCGAGGAGAGCTCCCAATTGCTGGCCCATTTTCGACCCTTTAACGGCACGTTGTCTGTATGACCATCGACCCTTAGCAACAGCGGTTTGCCCTCAGGTACAGTAGCAAGCATAGCGGCTATTGAAGTTGATATCTCCTCGACGGCGGCTTTGCCCGCCGAAGTAAGTTCTGCTTTACCGCTGGCAAAGAGTACGTCGGATGGTAGAACAATCCGGTTGTGCCGTGTTGCTGTTTCCGCAGCGCTGCTCAAATGTTCAATCAACCTTTCGTTCATCTGGTCAGCGAAAGCGATTTCGGGCTCTCTGTCTTTCATCGATAAACAGATTTTCAAGTCTGCCAGCGCTTTGTCTTTGGCCTCGCTTGTAAGCGTCAGATCGTCAGAAAGGGACGCCAGATCTGATTGTTGATCCTCAATAATCCTCTCTTTTTGCTTCAGAGTGCTGGTTTTTTGTTCGAGCTGATCTTTGGTGGTGTTAATCTCCCCCTTCAACTGATCGTTTAGCAGTGAACAGGCCTCCAGATCGCTGAAGAGTTTGTTGGCCATTATCGTCAAACGCCTGATTTCAGCATTTAACTCATGCGATTTCTTACTTTGGCTATTCAGTTTCTCGTTTAGGTCAGCGATTTGCGCCCGCAGCTTCGTCAAAATGCCGTCATGAGAGTTTCGCAATTTTGCAAGGCTATCGTCGTTTGATTGGATCAACAGTCCTTTTTCTCGCAAATGTTGAGCCGCTAAGCTTTGTAGGGCTGCGATGTGTTCTGTTTCCAGGTCAGAGATTTGACGGCGAAGCTCTTTCACGCGCTGGTCAAGGCTGCCATTGTTCTGCTCAATCTGTTTAATCTGGGCGAGTAAAGCTTGGCGTTCTCTTACGGGTGCTGCCATTCTTTGATAGACAGCTTTTCGCAGGGATTTGTTATCGGCTAACAGGCCAGAAATTACGGTTTCCTGTTCGATAACCATATCCAGCTGTCGCTTGATGCTCGGTTCCAATTGCTGCTCACCTGAAATCGATGCGAGTAATTCATCGGTCGCTTGCTTTAAGGCACTTGCATTACTTTGATAAAGCAAGGCCTCGGCACTTTTACTGGTTAATCCGTCTGGGCCGCCGCCCTCCGCAAAAAGGGCCTGGCTTTGCGCCGAAATATCCTGGAGCTGGCGGCTTTCCTGCTCCAATCTGGTTTTTAGTTCTTCTGAGCTTTGTTGCAGCGATATAAGCGAGCTGATGATATCAAGATCGCTTTGCTTCAAACTTTGCGCAGAGCTGGTCTCTGCCTGGAAGAGAAAGGTCGAAAGCCCCAACAGGACCACCAAATAGAGCCTAATAGTTTTCATGAAAGATCTGGACCAGCCGTTATGTTTGCTGTGACTATGGTACGTTGACTGACGTGAAATCGCCAGTGCTTTTTGTTAGCCAAAATTGTGCTCTGGACCTTCGAACGGGTTTTGTCCCTGTGGGTCTTCGCTTTCCACGATCCACAGGTCGCCGTCGCGGTCGCCGGCACGACGAATGTAGTCATCGGCCTGTGGTTCCAGAACGTCACCTTCTTTGAAGACCGAAGCCCAGCCCAATATGCCGTCGATATCGCGTTGCTGCATTAATAGACGGCAGGTTCCATCAAGTTTGGAAATTTTAACCAAGACGACGCCAGAGTTCGCTTCGCCCTTTTGAAGGACCATTGTTGGCCGTCCATCGTTGAAGGCGGTACGGACCTGAGCCATGACCCAAATGTGGGTCGGAATGCGCTCTTCAATTTCGCTCAAAAGGTCTGCTCTTTAGTGGCGAGGAAGCGCAAGTTAGAGAAATCGTCTTGTGCTTTGTTTAGGTGCCAACCATTGCGCGCAAGGAAAACGGGTGCGCCTGTGTGGTCCTCACCGATGTCGCCTTGGTTTGCGTCGAGAAATTTCTTTACATCCGCTGGCGTGTCACCCTCAACCCATCGAGCAGTCATGAGAGTTGTTGGCTCAAACTTCACTGGGATCGAATATTCTGTACGGATACGATCTGCGAGCACATCAAATTGAAGGGCGCCAACGACGCCGACGATCCAGTCAGAACCGATCAAGCGCTTGATCACACGTGCGGCCCCTTCTTCCGCCAACTGTTCTAGAGCCCGGCCAAGATGCTTGGCCTTTAGGGGGTCAATAGGACGAACAGATTGCAGTAACTCCGGCGCGAAAGATGGAATGCCAGTGATGTGTAGGTTTTCACCCTCTGTCAGTGTGTCACCAATCCTGAGGTTTCCGTGGTTGGGGATACCGATGATGTCACCAGCAAAGGCTTCCTCCGCCGTTTCGCGGTCTTGTGCCAAGAACAGCTGAGCATTGTGAACAGACAGCGTTTTTGCAGTGCGTACATGCTTGAGCTTCATGCCTTTCTTGAATTGGCCAGAAGCCACCCGGAAGAAGGCAATGCGGTCACGGTGCTTAGGATCCATGTTCGCCTGAATCTTAAAGACGAACCCAGACATCTTCTTTTCGAGCGGGTCAATCGAGCGTTCTTTTGCGGGCTGTGGCAGCGGGCTGGGGGCCATTAGGCCAATGCCCTCAAGGATCTCGCGCACACCAAAGGTGTTCAAGGCGGAACCAAAATAGACGGGTGTCATTGTGCCGTCCAGATAGGCCTGTTGGTCAAAGGCTGGGCACAAGGCCCGAGCCATTTCGACTTCTTCTCTCAACTGAGCGACAGCGTAATCAGGCAGCAGTTCATCCAGCTTAGGATCATCGAGGCCTTCACATGGCGTGCCCAGCGCTGGCAACTCGCCCTTCTTTTCTGTTTCAAGCAGGACCAAGCGATCATTGAAAAGATCGTAGCAGCCTTTGAAATTGCGGCCCATGCCAATGGGCCAACTGGCGGGTACAACATCCAATGCAAGCGTCTGTTCAATTTCGTCAAGGATTTCGAAAGTATCGCGTGCATCGCGGTCGAGCTTGTTGACGAAAGTGACAATCGGCATGTCACGCAAGCGGCAAACTTCAAAAAGCTTGCGCGTTTGTGTTTCGATACCTTTAGCAGCATCAATCACCATAACAGCAGAATCCACAGCTGTCAGCGTGCGGTAGGTGTCTTCGGAGAAATCGCCGTGACCAGGCGTATCCAAGAGGTTGAATGTGTTGTCCTGGTGATCGAAAGTCATGACAGAAGAAGTGACAGAAATGCCGCGTTCTTTTTCCACTTTCATCCAGTCGGAAGTGGCTCTACGTGCATTTCCGCGGGCTTTCACTTCACCCGCAAGCTTGATAGCACCACCAAAAAGCAACAGCTTTTCAGTGAGTGTTGTTTTTCCTGCATCAGGGTGAGAGATAATCGCGAAGGTGCGGCGTCGCTCGATTTCTGTATTCAAATTGGACATGGGCGGGAGATAGGGGAAAAGGAGCTGAATTACAAGCGGTTAGCGCTCTAACTCACGGGTGATATCTTGGAACTCCGTTTCACTCATGCCTAAGGCCATAGCGACGAAGCCAAGGGTCTTTTCTTCATCCTCTGTAATGCCGCCGTCTGCAACAGCTACGCGGCAGGTTGCCTCTACAATACGCTTTTTGTCTTTCGGACGCAGTTCAGATCGGATGGACTGTA
>CAJQQJ010000253.1 GCA_905480445.1 uncultured Alphaproteobacteria bacterium
ACACCTTTTACCGCAGGCGTTGTGTTCTGTCTGGCATACAGACCTTCTGTGACATTGCTTGACGTTATGTCAGTTGGCGTACCAATGGTAATTCTTGGGCTGTTCGTTTCACACCTTTTGTTTTCGCGCCATCTTTCGCCAAAGTTAATCGCCGTGGCCTTTAAAGCATTCGCGCCAATCTTGTTGCCCGTAACCATTGCAATTTTGGTGGTGGCTTTCTCCGCTTCATTCTTGCCACTGACAACCGTTGAAGCAATTGCGATTACAATTCCGCCCCTCTGTCTAATTTGGTTGTTCTTGATCGGCGGCGACAAGCCCAAGCCAGCGCTGCAGTCTGCATACAAACGATTAGCGGAAACATGCGATGATTTAATGATCTTCGCAGGCGCTTGTACGATGGGTTATTTGCTGGCGTCCCTGCCCTTCGTTCAAACGATAGTTGTCGGTTCAGGACTTTCGACCGCGCCACTCCCACTTTTCTATCTGTTCGTACTGCTTTTTGCACCTGCCTCAGCAATGATTGGATGTCATCCCGTGGTCAGTGCCTCCATCTTGACCGTGTTCTTGACACCTATGGATGGCCGATTACCGGACATCGTTGAAGTCCACATGTTGCTCTTTGTTTGGGGCACAGCTTCTATGCTTTCATTCGCCTCAATGTCGATGGTTGCGACCACCAAATTCTTTAACATTCCTTCAAAACGAATGGTGCTGCACAAGAACATTGTCTTTACGCTGGTGTTTGGATCGATCTGTGGAACGCTCGCTTTCTTTATCTTCTAAAACCGACTCGTCACTATGATTGACTTGTTTGGCGACATTTGAGAGCCAAGAAGAAACTAATTCTCACATTCGGAGATCCTATGAGTTGGTGCATTGCTGTTGATATCGGTGGAACCTTTACAGACTTTTACGCGGTTGAACCAGCCACTGGGCGTGCCCACGTTTTCAAACGGCCTTCAACGCCTCATGATCCTTCTGAGGCTTTGATCAGCGGCTTAAAAGAAACTGCTGAGACTTACGGTATTCCGCTTGATCAGGTCGAAGCACTTGCTCACGGCACAACAGTTGCGACAAACACCCTGATCCAGCGCAAAGGCGCACCAGTCGCCTTAATCACGACGGAAGGTTTTCGAGACCTTCTCGAGATCGGTCGTCAAATTCGCCCACACGTTTACAGCCTCCAAATCGACCAGCCTGAACCGCTGGTGCCGCGCAAATGGCGTCTTGATCTGCCTGAGCGTATTGGTGGCAAGGGCGAGATCGTCCGTCCTCTCGATGAGCAAGCGCTTCGACAACTCTGCCAAGAAATAAGAGAAAGTGACAGAGAGGCTGTTGCTGTTTGCTTCCTGTTTTCATTCTTCAATCCAGCACACGAAGAACAAGCCGCGAAGATCATTGAGGAAGAACTGCCCGACACTTCAAAGTCTTTCTCTTATCAGGTTCAACCAGAATTCCGCGAGTATGAAAGGCTATCCACTACGGTACTGAACGCTTACCTTCAACCCGCAGTGGGTGACTATATGGATCGTCTTCAAACCAAGGCAGGAGAGTTAGTTGGTTCAGCACGGATATCCATCTGCCAATCCAGCGGCGGTTTGATGTCGGTTGAAGAAGCAGCAGGCTTTCCTATTCGTACAGCTCTATCGGGCCCTGCAGCCGGAGCCATGGGGGCTTCAGCGGTTGCAAAGCAGTCAGGTCTGAGAGACGTTATCACGTTGGATATGGGTGGTACTTCTGCCGATGTTGCTTTGATCCAAGATGCTCAGCCAGCCATTTCTTATAACCGTGACGTTGCTGGTTTCCCAGTCCGCCTGCCCTCCATTGACATCAACACCGTCGGTGCAGGCGGAGGCTCCATAGCCTGGGTTGGTCCTGACGGATTGCTCAAGGTCGGTCCGCAAAGTGCTGGCGCGGTTCCTGGCCCAGCTTGTTATTCAAAAGGTGGCGTTGAGGCGACCGTCAGCGATGCGAACCTCTTCTTAGGGCGCCTCCCTGTTGGCGGATTGCTGGGTGGCTCAATGGCTATGGACGTCGACAAAGCAAGGACTGCTATTGCAGCGTTAGCAGATCAGCTCGACCTATCCGTTGAAAGAACAGCCTTTGGCATTCTCGAAATTGTTAACGCCAACATGGTGAGAGCCTTGCGCGCTGTCTCTGTTGAGCGTGGCTATGACCCTAGAAACTTCGCCTTGATGCCTTTTGGCGGTGCTGGCGCACTCCATGCCACAGACGTTGCTAAAGAACTGGGTATGAAGACGGTGCTTATTCCAAAGCATCCTGGAATACTTTGTGCTCAAGGGCTTCTGGATGCACCGCTTGCGAAAGATTTTGTATCGACGCTTCGTCTTCCTTTGAACGAAGACAACCTCTCAGTCATGGTGGAAAGATCTGCCAGTCTTCACAGCTTGGCTGTCAAATGGTTATCAAACAATGAGGTACCAGAAGCTAGTCAATCAATCGGACTGACCGCCGATCTTCGATACAAAGGCCAGAATTTCGAGCTGTCCATATCTCTAGGCAATGCAGAAGAATCACTCCCAGATTTAACTGAAGTTCATCGACGTTTCTATCAGGCACATGAAGTAGCATACGGCTATTCAACGGAAGACGATCCTTTGGAAATCGTCAATCTTCGCCTTCATGCAAAGGGACAAATTTTACCCCAAATCGCAACGCCTAAACTCGAGGCTTCATCCGATATTACTAAAGCTCAAAGAGGTTCCATCCCAATTTGGTTCTCTCATGAGCGTTCAACTGATACACCGATTTACTGGCGCGATGATTTAGGTGCAGGCGCTGTCATCGAAGGTGCCGCTCGCTTCGAGCAGCTTGATTCTACTTCAATCGTACCACCAAACTCGCGAACAACCGTCGATCCCTTTGGCAATCTAATCGTGGAGATTTCATCATGAGCTTAGATCCAATTACCATTGAAATCATTCACTCATCGCTAAAATCAATTGCCGATGAATCCTACATCGCTTTGATGAAGTCAGCCTATTCCCAAAACATCAAAGAACGCTGTGATCATTCAACAGCAATAGTTGATGCAAAAGGCCGCTTAGTCGCCCAAGCTCACAATGCAATCCCAATCCATATCGCCTCTATGATTGGTCTTATGGAATGTTTGCTTCGTGAACGCCCCATCGAAGAGATGAACCCTGGTGACATATTCGTCGCTAATGATCCCCATGTCGCTGGCGGTACACACCTACCCGATGTGAACCTCGCAACACCGATCTTCGCAGACGGCAAAGTTTTGGGTTTTGTTTGTAACATCGCTCACCATGCAGACATTGGCGGCATGGCTGTAGGGTCGATGGCAGGTGGCATGTCAGAGATCTATCAAGAAGGTCTACGCATCCCCTTGGTCAAGCTGTTCGACGCTGGCAAACTCAACGAGGATCTATTCAACCTCATCCTCTTGAATGTTCGCCTGCCTCGTGAGCGTCGCGGTGACTACAATGCCCAGTTCGCAGCGACTAGGTTGGCTGAACGACGGATGCAGGACCTAGTAGAGTCCTACGGAACCTCGCAGCTGACTGAAGCTTTCTCTGAGATCATTGATCGCACAGAACTGCGCATGCGCAAGGCTGTCGCTGAAGTTCCTGACGGTGTTTACAAGTTCGACGACGTTATGGACAATGATGGCCTCAAGGCATCCAACATCAAGATCGCCTTGGCTGTTACGATCAAAGGCGACCAGGCATCCTTTGACTTTGAAGGAACAGACAAACAAGTGCCGGGCAACATCAATGTGCCCTTCAACGGCACCCAGGCGTCTGTTTGTTATGCGATGAAGGCCCTGCTCGACCCAGAAGTTCCTAACAACCACGGCGTCATAAACTCATTCCAAATCACTGCTCCTGAAGGCAGTCTAGTGAATTGCGTCTTTCCAGCCTCCGTAGCCTCGAGGGCCCACACGTCCCAGCGCATTATTGACGTTATTCTCGGTGCTATGGCTGAGCCTTTACCTCAAGACACAGTCGCCGCTGCGAACGGTGCCAACACCTCGGCCATTTTCGCTGGTAAAGACCCTGACACGGGCGAAGGCTATCTCTATTTTGAAACACTTGGTGGCGGCATGGGCGCACGTTATGCCAAGGATGGCAAAGACGGTGTCCAGGTCCACGTTACTAACACATCCAACTTGCCTGTGGAGGCCATTGAGATAGAGTACCCCTTGCGTGTTGAGTCTTACGGCCTGGTCCAAGACAGCGGCGGCGCCGGACGGCATCGTGGTGGCATGTCGTTAGAACGCGTCGTTCGTCCTCTTGGCCACACCTGTATCTTCACAGGCGTCGGTGAGCGTTTTGAAAATGCTCCCTGGGGCCTGGATGGCGGCGTTGAAGGAGGAACTGGCAGCTTCACACACATTAACTCAGAAGGGTCTAAAGATCTTCTCCATCCCAAAGAGATGGACAAAGACATTCCAGCAGAAGAACTTGTTGTGATCAAAACTCCTGGTGCTGGTGGCTACGGGTCACCAGCGTTGCGTTCAAAAGAAGCGCTTCAAGAAGATTTAGATAGTGAGAAGTATTCAGCGAAGTATTTGAAAGAGCATTATGGTTTTCTGGAATAGGTACTATGAATTGTATTCACCATTTTGAACAGAACGAGCAAGTTTGTACACAGCGGCTGGATCCGCAATTTCGCGAAACGTAAAACTGCCGTCGTTGCCAAGCCAAATACTGAGGTTGTTCAGGCCAAACACAGATGGTTTGGTTCCAAACGTAATTTTTCCGCTGCGGCCAGTTCTGAGATGCATTTCAATCACCGAATTGGCAAGCGGTTGACTCCTTAAAGAGCCTTTCTTAAGGATTAGAGCTCGTTTGTTTGTCAAAGCGTAACCGGTTTTACTCCTAGCATAGGCATCAACAAGAAAACGCCCGAACAGGCCATAAAAACCGACTAAAAGGAATGGCACCAAAATCGGATCAAAAACAAAAGAACCAGCGTGCATAGAAAACGTTACTAGCATCAGAGCAACAATCGACAACCAAATCAGAGAAAAAGGCACCATGAAAAGATCATGAGCATGAAAGGAAAAGATTCTAGTTCCAGCTCTCTGATTCCAAAGTACTCGTTCATCTCCATCTAGATAATTCTTCCAGTCGTCGTTCATATGTTTAGCCTGTTCAAATTTTACACTCTTTTACAGGTATGAATTTTTCCTCCTACTTCAAGACTAAAACTACCATCGCAGAGGCTCTTTAATGAGGTGCAAGTGGTACTTAGAACAAAGCCCAGTCCTATCCATTTTTCTTCAGAGTAGCCAAAGCCTGCACTGGAAAGCCAACCGACTGGTTCGCCGTTTTTAAGAATAGTCTCACGCCCTAAGAGGGTGATATTAGGATCATCGACTAAAAACCGACACATGACTTTCTTAAGCAGTGCTATTTGAGTTTCCAGTAGAGCTGTTCGCCCGCAAAAATGTCGTTCTGATTTCAGGTCCAAGGCAAACCCTAAACCAAGCTCATAGGGATTATGATCAGGTCCAATATCTGAACCAAAGGCTAAATACCCCTTCTCCAACCTCAAACTTTCAATAGCTCTATAGCCTGCATTAACCAAACCATGCACCTGCCCATCTTCCATCAGTTGGTCATAAATCATTCCTGCTTTTCTAGCCGGGATATGCAACTCCCAACCTAACTCCCCAACGAAGGTCACTCTCAATGCTAAGACTTCAACGCCACCAACATCAATCTTCAACGCCGCTCCAAAAGGAAAAGCTTGTTCGGAAATATCAGCATCAGTCAGTTGGCTGAGAATAGTCCTGCTGTTTGGGCCCATCAACGACAAGACAGCTTTTTGTTCAGTCACTTCAGTAAGCTTTACGTCGCTGAAATCCTTTAGGCTTCTTTCAATCCAATCCCGGTCCTTGGGTGTCCAGCCAGTGGAGGTAACGATATAGAATTCGTCTTCCTTCAACCGAGCAGCTATTACGTCGGCAGCTACACTGCCTTTGTCGTTCAGGAGCAGAGAGTAAGCCAAACGTCCAAGCTTAGGCACACGAGATGCAGAAACGTAAGACCAGGCTTGCTCAGCATCTTTGCCCTTAAGGATGAACTTACCGAAAGATGACTGATCAAAAAGACCAACGGTTTCGCGAACGGCTTTATGTTCTCTGCCGACGGCATCAAACCAATTAGGTCTGGTCATTGAATACAGGTCTTGAGGGGCTTCATCTGGACCTGCGAACCAATTGGGTCGCTCCCAACCTAGTTTCTCTCCAAAGACCGCTCCCTGTTCTCTCAAGCGATCATAGAGTGGCGATTTACGAACACCTCTTGCTGAGTTCCATTCCTCTGCCGGCCAAGCATTTGTGTAGTGTCTGCCGTAGGCCTCTAGAGTGCGCGCTCTTACCCATTCCAGCGATCTATGGTGTTGCCCAAATCTCAGAATGTCGACAACGGAAAGATCGTAAGGAGGCGAGCCGGTTGCAACCCACTCCGCCAGAGCCATCCCTGCTCCACCGCCAGATGCTATCCCAAAGGCATTGAAGCCAGCGCCAACAAAGAAGTTCTCGCATTCCGGCGCCCGCCCAAGGATAAAGTTGCCGTCTGGTGTAAAAGATTCAGGGCCATTCAATAGCTGCTTAATGCCAGCCGTTTGCAACAAAGGCACCCGACCCAAGGCCAGCTCCATTGTTGGAGTGAAATGATCCCAATCACTGTCTAACAGAGAGAATTCAAAATCTTGTGGCAATCCATCAACTGACCAGGGAATGGGGTTTGGTTCGTAACCGCCCATGATCAGCCCGCCAACTTCCTCTTTGTAATAAGTACGTCGATCAGGATCTCTTAGCGTTGGAAGGTTTCTAGGGATTGCCTCCATTGGTTCAGTAATCAAGTATTGATGCTGAACAGATACTAATGGCACTGATACACCTGCCAGCGCTCCTACATCCCTGGCCCATTGCCCCGCACAGTTGACAACCTTGCCACAAGAAATCAAGCCTTGGTCGGTTTCAACCGCTACGACCTTACCGTCCTTCTGTTGGAAACCAGTTACACGGACATCCTCAACAATTGTAACTCCAGATGAACGAGCACCTTTAGCCAAGGCAGCCGTAATATCGGAAGGACTGGCTTGGCCGTCAGTTGGCAAGAAGGCTGCTCCAACAACATCACTGACATCCATGATTGGGAACAGATCTTGAGCCTCTCTAGCTGTCAAAAGCTCCATATCCAAGCCGAAGGAATGAGCTGTTGTCGCTTGCCGTTTAACTTCTAACCAGCGGTCCTTATTGCAAGCCAGCCGCAAGCCGCCGTTCATTTTCCAACCTGTTGCCAGTCCGGTTTCTTCCTCGAGTTTTTTGTAAAGCTCTACAGAGTAACCCAGCAATTGTGTGATGTTGGCTGAAGTTCTAAGTTGCCCGACAAGGCCAGCGGCGTGAAAAGTTGATCCAGACGTCAATTTATGGCGTTCAAGCAAAATAACGTCGGTAATACCCATCTTGCCCAAATGGTAAGCCGTGGAGCAACCAATGATGCCTCCACCAACAATGACAACCTTGGCTGAGGAAGGCAACCGGCTCATAGGCTCAAGCCTAGCTCCTGTAAGGAGCCTTGAAACCGTTCTAGGTTCTCTTCGGTATAGCTAGAGAAGTCAAAGTCGATTGCCGAGTGTATCTCAGAAACCATCGACCACATCGTTTCACGCTGCAAAGACGCGGCTTTCATAGCGAGATACGAATGCCAAAGTTGTTCTGTTAACGGCAGTTCAAAATAGTTCTCTAACAGCCACTTTTCTTGCCCCTCTGACAAACCATTGTTGGACGCTAGCCCTCCCAAATCAAACAGCGGGGAGTTAAAACCAGCATAGTCCCAATCAATCAGCCAGATCTTTTCACCTGCATCAATGAAGTTAGCCGGCAGTAGATCATTGTGAGAGAAAACGAGATCAATCGAACCGACCGCTTTCTCCAGCTTCTCAGCCACAGACATCATAGTCGTCAACTTCGACAAATGAGCAGAACCGCCTTCCTGTAAAGTCTGGCAATAGTCTCGTAAGACATGAAAAACCCACAAGGTTAGAATCGGCCCACGCAGCTTACTTCGCACGTCTCGATGACAAGTTTTGATAACCGGTAGAATGCGTTCCAGTGTCTGTTGTCGCTGAACGTGTTCTTCTGTAAGCGTTTGTCCTTCAACGAACTCGATAACCAACACACCATGCTGATGGTGGTGAACTTTCGGAGACAGCCCAATATCAGCCGCGGCTTTCGAGGCAGCGAGCTCATTAAATCGCATGACGCCGTGAACAGGAATGTCATCCCCCAACCGCACTACGTATGAGAGATCTCCATCTGTGACTTTGTAATTCACATTGGTGATGCCACCAGTCAGGACCTCAGCAACGATTGTCCCGTTCCAACAAGGCAGAGAGGCCAGAAGTGGCATATGAAGTTCTGAAGCCATCTAGTCGTTTCCCTATCAATGTTCTCTGAACAGCTGGCCGTAGCCGTGGATTTTATCATCAACACCAGCGAGCCGCAGCGCATCCCACACCATAGCTTGGTTAGATGTGATAACTGGTTTGCCTACACGTTGTTCGAGTTCTTCGATGATGTCGATTGATCGAAGAGCCCCACAGGAGATGAAAATGGCGTCCGCGTCGGACCGATCTAATGAGGCCGCGAATTCGGCAATGAAGCCCGGCGAGACACGGACCATGTCGCTATCCTTCTCCAAATTGAGCCCTTGGATGTCTAAAACATCAAATCCGTCTGCGGTCATGTAATCACGCTCAGCCGTGTTAACCTCATCCAGGTAAGGTGTAGCAACAACAATCTTCTTAGCATTTACTGCTTTGAGCGCGCGCCCTACCCCCATAATAATGCATGAGGCCTTTGCATTCGGAGCGCCAGCATTGAGAAGCTCACAGACCCTCATCTCACCAACAACCAGAGATCCAGAAGTACAAGCATAAGACACGACGTCCAAAGTCCCATCAGGCGGCATCAATCCAGCCGCTTTCTCAAGATCAGGCGCCAAAGCCAAAAGAGTTTCGCTGGTTATTGAATCTGGAATAGGAACGCGTGTGAAATGAACGCCGACCCCTTTGGGGCACAAAGTATAAACATCGTCGGCGACCGTTTGCTCTGTCGCCAGCAAAACAAAGCCCAACTTCGCCCGCCAATGCCGACCATGATCAAACTCTATGTCATAGGTTTTCGATACGACACTCATCTGTCTTGCTCATCTGGCCAAGGATAGTGAATGATGTTTAAGTTTTCCTTTTCATCTGGAGTTTGAAAGTAGCTGGTTATGCGATCATAAACTTCTTCGCTTGCAGAAAACGCGTGTTCACCTTGCTCATTCCTCAGTTTCAGACGTTCCTTACAAACCTTATCTGGAACGTC
>CAJQQJ010000254.1 GCA_905480445.1 uncultured Alphaproteobacteria bacterium
TCTTGATATTCTTCACAACTTCTCTCGTCTCGATCTCAATTTAGACGCTTTAGGTGAATGTCCCCTGAACGCTTTGTTGATGAAACTTAAGATCCAGTTCTTTCGAGGCGGAAAAAAGGCAGGATTCCGCGTGTAATGAGAATTCTGGTCAAGAAATAAGGCTTTTGGGGAGTCGAAGCGCCTTAATTGGACGAGACTCCAACACATTGTTTTTGTTAAGTTTTATTGGCTGAACGGACGAATCCATAAAAAGGCGCGGATCAAGTGTCGAAAAACAAGGCAGTGAGCTTTAAGAATCTAGGCTTTGCGCGATCCTAGGGAAATACGGCCATCTTTTATCAGTAGGCCAAGGAAAATGATGCCCATTCCAACAAAAGCAGTCCAGTGAGGACGCTCGCCCAGGATCAACATTCCCAAAACAAGGGAGGTGATTGGAATGAGAAAAGTGACTTGCGAGGCATTCGTCGCCCCTGCCCTAACTATCACTCTGTTGTAGATCACATAAGCCAACGTTGTGCCGACTAAGATCAAGGCTATCATGGCCCAAATGGCTGTCTGACTAGGCGCAGTCCATTGGTCTCGCTCCAACCAAGCCAAAGGCAAAGACCAAAGAGCCGACCCCGTCATCACAACAGTGATCATCGGGATAGGATGGATAGACCGGAAAGATCGGAAGGTCACATTAGCAAGCGCAAAGCAACAGAAGGCTCCGATGAGGGCAAACTGGGCAATTGATGCCACGTTGAAGCCTGAGAGCGCTCCAGGTCCAATAATTAATGCTGCGCCAGCGATACCAACCAGCAAGCCTACAATCATGGGCGGCGTTAGCTTTTCTTCTTTGCTGACGAAATGAACGAGCAAAGCCGTCAACAGGGGGATGATAGTCGTCAGAATACCAACCAGAGAGCTGTCGACATGGAGCTGTGCCCAAATGATGAGGCTAAAAGGCAAGGTAAGCGCAAAAAAGCCCACAAGCATGAGCTTCATCCAAAGTGATTTATCGCTGGGCAATTTCAATCCCATGATAGGCAACAAGATAAACAGAGATATGGCCGTCAGCGCCAGCCTTACAAAGACAATCGTAAACGTTGGAATCTCATCGACAATGAATTCAATCGTAAAGAAAGAACCACCCCAACAGAGAGACAGAGCGAATAGCAGAAGCCAATCAAGCGGTTCCATCTTCAGCTTTTGTTGATCCACGCGAAGTCTCCGTTCAGGTTAGGACCCAGATACTTAGATTTTGTCCCTAGTCGAGAAATAGAGCATCGCCAGAACCAGAATTGGCCAGCGCAGTGCTGCTCCGCCAGGGAACATAGGGGATGGAACTTTAGAGACAAGCTCAAACTTCGAAAGATTGTGATCAATCGCTTCTGCCACCAGGTGGCCACAGAGATTAGCCATCCCAACCCCAGAACCGGAATAACCAGAAGCTGACCAGGCTGTTGGTGCCAGTTGCTCTAGATGAGGCAAGCGATTAACCGTAATCCCCAGGGTCCCACCCCAACCATAATCGATTTTTGTGTCTACTAGCTGCGGGTAGATCTCAATCATACGCTTGCGCACATAGGACTTGATGTCTTTAGGGAACTTGTAGCCGTAGGACTCACCGCCGCCAAAAACCATGCGTCGGTCCGCGGAAAGACGGTAGTAGTTCACCACAAAGCGTGAGTCAGCCACCCCAACATCGTCACGAATAAGCTCTTTTGCTAGATCTTCAGACAAGGGCTCTGTCGCAATGACAAAGTTATTGATCGGCATGACCCGAGCAGCAACCCGTTTATCCAACTTGCCCAAATATCCGTTGCAGGCCAACACCAGCGATTTAGCTTTTACCTGACCTTGTTCAGTTGTGACTACCGGTGAGGGTTTGTAGGTCAGATCGTCAACAGGGCTTTCCTCGAAGATCCTGACACCAGCTGCCAGAGCTGCTCTCGCCATACCAACCACAAGCTTCAGCGGATGGAGGTGATAAGATCCTGACATCAGGTTGCCACCGTAGAACGCCTCAGTCCCCACCATTTCGCGAACTTCTTCACAGTCAACAAAACGAACATCTTGATAGTCATAATCGCGTTGCAGCTTTTCTGCGTAAGCTTTGGAATCCTCGACATAGCCCGGCTTATGATCGGTGTAGAGCAAGCCCGGTTTGAGATCACAATTGATGCTGTGATCTGCAATCCGCTTCTTGATCAAGGATTTGGCGTCTTGACCCAGATCCCAGAGCTTTCGGGCGTCGTCCAACCCAACCATTTTTTCCAGCGCGTCTTGCTCAACACGTTGTCCAGAAGCGAGCTGACCACCATTGCGACCAGACGCACCCCATCCCACACGGTGAGCATCCAACACAATAACATCATAGCCTTTCTCGGCCAATGTGAGTGCTGCCGACAGACCTGTAAATCCAGCACCAACAATACAAACATCACAAGTAACAACGCCTGTCAGTTGAGGTTGCCGCCCCAACAAGGGCGCTGTCGCGGCATAATAAGAGTCAGGATACTCTACAGCAATGTCATTGCTGTAGAGAAGTGACGATTTCTTACTCATGGATCAGGCCTTTAAACTGAAAGCAGTAAGTGCTCTCGCTCCCAAGGGCTAACAACAGAGAGGAACTCGTCGAGCTCATGCATTTTAATAGCACGGTAGAGTTGGCAGAATTCATTACTCATAAGGTCATGAAGTTCCGGCGCTTTGTCGAACTCTTCAACGGCACGCTGCAAAGATGAAGGTAATGTTGTCGGGCGTTCAGACGCATCTTCTGTGCATTCTTCTCGCGGCTCCATTTTGCTCATCATACCCAAATAACCGCAGGCGAGACTAGCTGCCAACGCGATGTAGCCGTTGGCATCCGCACCCACGACGCGATTTTCAACGCGGCGGTTCTTTGGGCCAGAGTTTGGAATTCTCAGACCAACGGTTCGATTGTCATTGGACCATTCAACGTTAGCTGGCGCAGACCAACCACCCGCAACCCGGCGGTATGAATTGACGTAAGGCGCGTAGAAAATCATAGCCGCAGGTGAATAGTGCTGTTGCCCACCAATGAACCAGCGGAAAAGGTCTGTTTCAGAGCCATCTTGATTGCTGAATATGTTGTCGCCAGTTTTGGTATCAATCACTGAATGATGCAGATGCATGGCACTGCCAGGCTGCTCATCCATAGGCTTCGCCATGAATGTCGCGTAACAGTTATGACGCAGGGCTGCTTCGCGGATCAAACGCTTAAAGAAAAACACTTGGTCAGCCAGATCCAGTGGATCACCGTGTACCAGATTGATTTCAAGCTGAGCCGCTCCGCCCTCCTGAATGATCGTATCGATCTCCAGACCTTGGGCCTCTGCGAAATCATAGATGTCATCGATGATGGTCTCGTATTCATCAACCGCTGACATGGAATAGGCCTGGCGCGAAATTGACTGGCGCCCAGAACGCCCAATTGGTGCCTCTAGTTTATCATTGGGGTCTTTGTTCATCGCAGTCAGATAAAACTCGAGCTCTGGCGCCACAACGGCTTTCCAACCCTGGTCTTCATAAAGCTTCATGATGCGCTTCAAAACGTTACGCGGTGCCGTTTCTACTGGGCCACCTTCCAGCAGTTCT
>CAJQQJ010000255.1 GCA_905480445.1 uncultured Alphaproteobacteria bacterium
GAAGGAAACATAAAAACCTCGGCAGACTCAGTTTTTAGAACTTCCTTTAAGTCGTGGAAAAGAGGCAGTGTAAGCTCTCCGAAATCCGGCGCTCGCATGTCTTGCATGGGTACGTTCATAGCCTGACGAACGCGATCAGGAATATTTGTTGGGCCTGGAATAAACAAGCCAGTGTAACCATTGGTATTGCGCTGGGACATATGTAGATCGCTTTCATAGATACAAGTTTGAAGCTGACCTTATGGAACATTGAACACCAAAAGAAAGGATTTTTGTGTCAATGTGTTGTCTATGTTGCATACAAATTTTATTTTTGTAAATTTGTAATTTTTTGTCTGTTTTTTATTGACTTTACCGCTTAAGCTCACTTTCTTCCTGCTCCTAGAGAAAGAAAATACTGCAACACAGGAATAGAGAAAATGAGTTTTCATACCATCGACCAAGCAACTGCCAGACTAAACCGAAGCGAACTAGCTGTACCGGGAAGCCAGCCTCAACTATTTGAAAAGGCTGCACAATCTGAAGCAGATGTGATTTTCCTCGATCTTGAAGACGCCGTTGCACCAGACGATAAAGTACAGGCCCGTAAGAACATCATCGAAGGCCTCAATGACATCGATTGGAATTCTAAAACCATGTCAGTTCGCATCAATGGTCTTGATACACATTTTATGTACAGAGACGTCGTTGATGTAATTGAGCAAGCTGGCCAACGCCTCGACCTGATAATGATCCCCAAAGTTGGCACTGCTGCAGATGTCTACGCATTGGATATGATGGTCACCCAAATTGAGGATGCTATGGGTTTTACTAAACGAATTGGATTTGAACATATTATTGAGACCGCCCTCGGAATGCAGAACGTAAACGAGATAGCCTCTGCAAGTCGTCGCAATGAATCTCTGCATTTCGGTGTTGCAGATTACGCAGCGTCGACACGCGCAAGAACCACAATTATAGGCGGTGTAAACAAGGACTATGCTGTTTTGACCGATCCTCTAGACGCGGATCAAACAAGACAATCTCATTGGGGAGACATGTGGCACCATCCAATTTCCAAAATGATCATTGCAGCGCGAGCTAACGGTTTGAGACCGGTTGATGGACCGTTCGGCGACTTTTCCGATCCGGATGGCTATCAAGCCGCAGCTAAAAGAGCTGCAGTTCTTGGTTGCGAAGGAAAGTGGGCTATTCATCCGTCACAAATCTCTTTGGCGAATAAGGTTATGAGTCCGAGTGATGAAGAAGTGGATCGAGCACAGCGGATTTTGGAAGCCATGAAAGTGGCTACGGCTGAAGGTAAAGGAGCTGTGTCGCTTGATGGTCGCCTCATTGATATCGCATCAATTAGACAGGCGGAGGTATTGGTTCAAAAAGCAGAACAAATATCTCAATCGACTTAACTCACTCCATAGCCAGAGTAGAGGAAATGTTATCCAGAAGAACCCCAACTAACCAATCAGCAGCAGGTCAATTGAGGGCGTTCAACATCGCTTTTGTTCTTATTGACGAGTTTTCGTTCATGGCCTTTTCATCAGCGGCAGAACCCCTCCGATCAGCGAATCGGCTAGCTGGCAAGGGCCTCTATTCTTGGGAGCTTTTCAGTCCAACAGGAGGCGCCGTTCAGGCAAGCAACGGAATGGTGTTTCAGGTCGAACCCTTGTCTACAAAGCCAACCAACATAAATCTTGTTCTCGTCTGTGGAGGTGCGGAAAAGCCCGACCTTCAATTTTCGAAACTAGACAGTTGGCTTCGTTGGATGGCGGCAAACCGAGTAACCATCGGTTCCATTTCAACGGCATCCTATGTCTTGGCGAATGCCGGATTACTGGCCGGTTATCAATGTACTATTCATTGGGAGTCTTTGGCAGTTTTTCGCGAACGTTATTCTTCACTTGATATTCTCGACGACATATTTGTCATCGATAGAGACCGGATAACTTGTTCAGGTGGCACAGCAGCAATGGACATGGTTTTACAACTGATTGGACAACACCATGGGACGGATTTAGCAAGTTCGGTTGCAGCCCAGTTCATTCATGAAAGAGTTCGACGAGACGGTGACCGTCAGGTGATGGATCCGCGTCATCGCCTGGGTATTGTAAATCCTCGATTGAGGGAAACCGTCATTACAATGGAGCATAATATTGAAAATCCAATTTCTTGTGCTGATCGCAAGCGCCTGGTGGATTACCAGCCCTTTGGCCATTGGCACACTCAAACCTTTGTCGCCTGTTTACGCCACGACCGTCTTGATGCGCCCTGGATCATCAACAAGCCAATGAACCGCGATGTGTTCGACACATACATAGAGACCCAGCTTGCACCGCCCCTGCGCAAGAAGGATGTAATTATTCTGGACAACCTGTCCAGCCACAAAAGCACCAAAGCTGAAGAGATCCTAAAAGCTCATGGCGCATGGTTTCTCTTTCTCCCGCCATATTCGCCCGACCTCAACCCTATTGAAATGGCTTTCTCAAAACTCAAAGCACTGATGCGCAAGGCTGCCGCCAGAAGCTACGATGACCTCTGGAGGAAAGTTGGGCAGGTGTGCGACCTCTTCTCAGACGAAGAATGCTTTAACTATCTCAAAGCGGCAGGATACGTTTCTGAATGAATTCAACACGCTCTAAAAAGCATTTGCACAATCAAACATAGAGCTAAAAGACCGGTGGTTTTTAGATAGACTATTTCTGTTTGCTGACAAAACTGTTTTGGTCGAGCATCCAGACAGGCTGGAAAAGCGCTACGGTATTTACAAAACGTTACTG
>CAJQQJ010000256.1 GCA_905480445.1 uncultured Alphaproteobacteria bacterium
CCGGTTGATCTCGCCTGAATTGATTGAACGCGTTTTAGTTTATCCGGAAGACCGCGGGCAATCACAGGATTCTTGGATCGCCGGGCATGCAGCCTGGGGCAGTCACGGTTATCCAATGAGTGAAGAAGAGATCAGAGCCCAGGCGGCCGAAGCCTGGGACAGAGGCATAGACGCTGACGCCGTGAACCGGCAAGCCTTAGCAACGATGTCGTCTGGTGATCGGCGAGATATGTTGATGAAAATTGATCATCCTTGTTTTGTCTTACACGGGGCAATTGATACTCTGATCCCTCCAGAAATGGGGAAGGAAATTGCGGCGTTGATTCCAAATTCAGAATTGAAAATCATCGATGGGATGGGGCATGTGATTACACCATTGATCTCTCCGATGATTGTCGAGCTTGTCCATGATTTCATTGGGCGAAGAGGGCTGGAATCCAGCTGATAGCCTTCCGCGGAAAGTTGATCTTGATAGGGCAGTGAAAGACTCTATGATGGAACAAGATTTATTGTCCTAAAGCACTCAAGAGTATCATTCATGCCTTCTGAAGCAACTGTCGTCGACCACCCACTCATCCAACACAAACTCTCGATGATGAGAAAGGTCGAAACGCCGCCGGCTGTTTTTCGTCAGTTGCTCAAAGAGATCGCCATGCTCTTGGCCCACGAGGCGCTTCGTGATCTGCCGATGACTACCAAGCGGATTACCACGCCGATGGAGGAAATGGACGCGCCGGTGATTGACGGCCGCAAACCTGTCTTTGTCTCAATCCTCAGGGCTGGAAACGGCCTGCTGGACGGGATGTTGGATCTCGTTCCAATGGCGAAAGTTGGTCATATAGGCATGTATAGAGACCATGATACCCTGCAGGCTGTCGAATATTACCTCAAGGTTCCGAAGGACATTGAGCAGCGCTTGGTTATCGTTGTTGATCCCATGTTGGCAACCGCTAACTCGTCAATCGCTTCTATCACGCGTTTGAAAGAAGTTGGCGCCAAGAACATGAAATTTGTTTGTCTGCTTGCAGCACCAGAAGGTGTTAAAGCCTTAAGAGAAGCCCACCCAGATGTGCCAATCATCACAGCGGCAATTGACAGTCACTTGAATGAACTTGGCTACATTGTACCTGGTCTTGGCGATGCAGGTGACCGCATTTACGGAACAGTTTAACGCGAGCAATGAGCAGCTGGACACCATCGCCTGAAATTTTCCAATCTAGCCGTTCAACGGTCGGGTCTCTTTTTTCAGCTCAAGCAGCGGCCTATCCAGATCGTATCGCAGTCAAAGCTGGTGAAAATCAGTTGACGTATAGCCAGTTGGAAGAACGTTCAAACCGGTTGGCTCAACTTTTTCTGGCTAGGGGGCTGAAGCCTGGTGATCGCGTTGGGCTACTGGCTCACAATTGTCTGGAGTATTTGGAGGTTGAGTTAGCGGCAGCTAAGTCAGGTGTCATCTTAGCAGCCTTGAACTGGCGATTACATGCCCGCGAGCTGTCCCATTGCATCAACCTCGTTGAACCTAAACTGATAATTCTTCAATCAGCGCTAAGAGATGACCTGGACGCATTAGACATCCTTGTTTCGGACTTTGTCGAATTGGGTAGTGAGTATGAATCTACCTTATCTTCAAGCAGTTCCGAACGACCAGTTGTTGGCGTTGACCCCGAAGATGGATTGGTAATTCTTTACACTTCAGGAACGACTGGCCTTCCCAAGGGAGCTCTGATTTCACACCGGGCAATGATTGCTCGGGGAATGTGTTTCGCAACAGAACAAAAAATCCCACAGCATGATAACTTTATAGCTTGGGCACCTTTCTATCATATGGCCTCAACTGATCAATCATTGGCAATACTACTGAGGGCGGGGACGGTCCATGCAGTCGATGGTTATGATCCGGACAAGATCATCGACATAGTTGAAAAAACCGAAATGCGGTTTCTTGTGTTAATGCCGGGCATGGTTGGCAACTTTGCTGATGCCTTTAGAGCTCGCCAAGCAAAAGCTGCAGGCGTTGGCATTTGTGGGGCAATGGCTGATTTAGTTCCAAAAGCAGAAATTGCAGCCGCCACGGCTTGCCTGAACGCGCCATATGTCAACACTTTTGGCGCGACCGAAACGGGGTTGCCGCCAGCCTCTTCAGGTGTGATCCCCGTTGGTGTTGCGCCGTCATCTTTGTCAAAAAAACAGAGTTCTTTTTGTGAACTCCGCTTGGTGGACACGGAGGACAATGACGTACCAGATGGTGTGCCAGGTGAAGTCGCAATGCGAGGACCGACGCTGTTCTCTGGCTATTGGAATGCGGATGAAACCAACGCGAAGGATTTCCGGAACGGCTGGTTTCATATGGGGGATGTGTTGCGCCGAAACGCTGACGGCACCTTGGACTATGTCGACCGCGTCAAATACATGATCAAGTCAGGTGGCGAGAATATTTACCCAGCGGAAATTGAACAAGTCATCGTTAAAGACGACCGCGTTTCTGAAGCTGTCGTAGTGCGAAGGCTGGATCCTAAATGGGGTGAAGTGCCTGTTGTCTTCATCGTCGCAGCCAGTGACGTTACAGAAGAAAGCCTCCTCGCTGCCTGCCGCGCTGAGTTATCCAGCTATAAGATGCCAAAGGCCGTTTACTTCATCGAGGAAGCTGATCTTCCCAGGTCAACGACCGGAAAGATTCAGCGTCATGTTTTAGAAGAGCGATTGATTAGCAAGTGAAAATAATCGAACTTCTTTAAATCTGAAAATCAATGGCGGGTAAAATTTCTTTCAAGGTGTGGATGCGGAAAATTAACTACGGACTCGCTGGGTTGTTTTTGCTGGTTTGGCTGTTTCTTCTTTCTTCGGCGCTTTTGAGTTTTGCTTGTTCATCTGATCGAATAGGTGCTCGGGCAAAACTTGTGTTTTGCTATACTAGTATTTATCTTTCGTCCATCATACCATCTGATTACGCAAACCGAGCATATGGACGTTTCCTAGAACGAGGAATTGCTTATCATAGGTTAGCAGAGGAAAAGAAAGCTGATATTGATTTTAGAAGAAGCTGGATGATTGCAACTCGAATAGGTAAATGGGAAAACTCAGGCCTTAGCCGTCCACAACGAAGAGTCCTTTTGCGATTGTTAAAGGCGAAGGGAGGCGCATGGGTGAAGTTTCGAGATGCAAATGGAGAACGCCTATTTGAAGTCTTTAACTACTTATCCCGTTCAAGAGAGCTTTCCCCTGATTGAGAAAGCCCCTTGAGATATTGTCAAGCATGTGTTCTTGATTTACTTGGATCGAAGAACGGCAAAGCTTCCACGACAGCGGTACCGCTGAAATCATCACTTTGGACTTCAAGCTGAGTACCTGGTGCGCAAGCTTCGGGGGCAATGTGACAGAGGGCCAAAGACTTGCCTAAGCGGTGTGAATAGCCTGGGCTGTTAATGGTGCCGACTTCTTTTCCATTAGCAAGCAGAACTTCCCCACCAACCAAGGCGTCGTCATGATTTATGGAAATACCGGCTTGGTGGAAACGCTCCTTGCCTTTCGTGGCCATTGCCGCAGTTTTGCCGCGATAATCAGAGCTCCGGTTCATGGCAAAACCCAGACCAACCTCCCAGGGACTGTGCTCTTCTGACATGTCATAGCCATAGAACAGCAGACCAGCTTCTATACGGACTTTGTCCAAGGCTGTGAAAGAAGCTGGCATAATGCCTTGATCGGCGCCATGGCCTAAAACTTGATCCCAAATATCACCTATGACAGAAGCAGAGGCTAGGATTTCATAACCGCGCTCTCCGGAATAGCCTGTGCGAGAAAGGCGAACTTGATGGCCGAAGAGCTCTGTGGCGGAGTGCTCAAAGTATTTGAGAGAGTCCAAGCCCATTGGCGTGTGAGCATCAAGCAAACCAAGCGCCTTTGGACCTTGCAGAGACAAGTTATGAAGGTCGTCATCGAATTCGACATCAACGTTTTTACCGGCTGCCGAAGCGTTGATCATTTCCATTGAACAACCTGAGCCATGGCAAATCAGCCACTCGTTGTTGCCGTTGTTGGATAGGATGGCATCATCGCCAACTGTGCCTTGTTCGGTTAGAACGACACCATAGGAAGATTGGCCTGGCGCTATTTTAGAGATGTCTCTTGAGATCACTTCATTAGCGACTGCCGCCGCATCGGCGCCACGCAAAAAGACCTTCTTTAACGGTGACATGTCGAACATGCCTGCGGCTTCTCGAACTGCATCGTGCTCGTTGTTTGGATCAGTGTTGTAAGACCAGGCTGTGCCCATCCCGTTCCAGTCCTCTAGACCAGAGCCCAACTCCGTATGACGAGAGGCGAGAGCAGATGTGCGCGATAGTTCTTCTGTCATTATAAAGTTCCCTGTTGTTTTCGTTTCTGTTGTTAATACCAATGATCGTCCATTGAATCTTTTCTTTGCTTGATGAAAGCAAGTAAGGCCTCATCGATGGCCGGGTCGATTTCGGGCGCCACGTAAGATGCTAGCATCTCCTTCCAACGTTTGTTGGCTCGTTGTTCGATTGTTTGGCTGCCATCTTCGGTCCACTTCTCAAAGGAGTTCGTGTCAGCCAGATCGGACATATAGTTAGCTGTTTCGAAATTTTGCATCGTATGTTGGACACCAAAGAAATTCTGGCCAGGACCAGCTTCAAGGAAAGCCTCTGACCCTAGACCATTCTTGTCAATTGTTAGACCTTCGAGCATCTTATGCATCATCCCACAATGGTCGAGATCCATAACAAATTTCTCATAGCCCATGGTCAACCCACCCTCCAACCATCCAGCGGCATGCAGCACGTAATTCGCTCCAGCTTGCAGTCCGACAAGCATTGAGTCAGCGGCCTCTTGCATCCCTTGGCCGTCTGCAGTTTTGGATGCGGTTAACTGGCCGCCACAACGAAAAGGAAGATCCAGGCGTCGGCAAAGCTGGCCGATGGCGAAGGTCATCAAATTGGCTTCCGGCGTGCCAAATGTCGGCGCGCCAGTTTTGAGGTTCATTGTGGTTAAGAAATTGCCGTAGACTACAGGAGAGCCAGGTTTAATGAGTTGTCCCAAAGCAATGCCAACCATCGCTTCTGCATGCGCCTGAGCAATCAGTGCAGGCTGTGTTACAGGTCCCATCGCACCGCCGAGAATAAAAGGTGAGAGGACGATGCCTTGATTGGCACGTGCGTAAGCTTTCAACGCACCGGTCATGATGTCGTCGAACACGAGTGGAGAATTGACGTTGATGTTGCCTTGGATAACACAGTGGTTTTCCAAATAATCAGAGCCAAAAACGATCCTGGCCATTTCGATTGAATCTTCTGCCCTGTCCGGTGCGGTAACCCCGCCCATGAAGGGCTTGGTTGAATAGCGAAGATGTGAGTAGACCATATCAAGGTGACGTTTGTTCACCGGCACGTCTACAGGCTCGCAAACTGTCCCACCAGAATGATGCAGGAAGGGTGTCGAGTAAGCCAGCTTAATGAAGTTTTGAAAGTCTTCTAATGTCGCATAACGTCGGCCCTTGTCTAAGTCGCTTACGAAGGGTGGTCCGTAGGCGGGGGTGAATACAACGTGGTCACCGCCAATAGTGACTGAATGCTTGGGATCTCTACCTTCCATACGGAAGGAGCTAGGAGCGGTTTTGCACAATGACTTTGCTAGCCCGGGATCAAACCGTACCCTCGTGCCTTTGACAGAAGCACCTGCTTCTTTGAAAAGCCGGACCGACTCTTCATCATTGTAAAACTCAACGCCGATCTCTTTCAGGATCCAATCAACCTGTTTTTCTAAAGCGACCAACCCCTCTTCGTCCATCAGCTCATAAAGTGGAATTTTCCGGCGCAGAACTTTTGGAGCTTGTGGGCCATCAACAAGGCGTTGCTTAGAGATCCGCGCAGCCCGTCCGCAACGGGGTTTTGTTTCTCGAACGTCAAGTAATGCTATCGACATTTTTGTATGACTTTCAATTTGGCTTCTGAATCCCAGATATTCCTTATGTTCTAATCTGGAAAGCCAAATGATTTGCTCTTTGTGTATAAAAAATTTAAACATTAGAGATGGTGTTTAGATCTTACGATAGTCTTCATGTTTTCACGATTGTCGCAAAACATGAAAGTTTTTCAGCGGCTTCTGAGGAATTGAACCTCACCAAAGGGGCTGTGAGCTATCAAATTGGCCAAGTGGAACAAGCTTTAGGAGTTAAATTATTTGATCGTACGCGACGCGGTGTGTCGCTTACAGAGAAAGGACAGAAACTCCAAAAAGAGGCCTCGAAGCTGTTTTCGAGCTTTGAGAAAGAAATCACTGAGCTCACGACAACTGAAGATTTAGCCGTGACCGTTGCGACCTCCACTTACTTTGCCTCCCGCTGGCTATCGCCCAGGCTGATGAATTTCTTGATTTCTCATCCGAACATCCGCTTGAGAATTCAGCCGCTCGTCGACCTAGTAGATCTTCAAAAGGAGAAAGTCGATCTTGCGATACGTTGGGGCAATGGCGAGTGGAACGACATGGAAATTGAACGTCTCTTTCCTTGCACTGCCGTGCTGACAGCAGGAGCGGAGATTGCCAATAAAATTGATGAGCAAGGCCTTGAAAATCTCTTGCCAAACCTAACGCTTCTTCATGACAGGGAAGAAAGCGAAGCCTGGGCAGATTGGCATGAAGCGGCAGACTTTCCCTATGAAAGAACTCAGAACAACCTTACTATTCCTGACCCTAACGTTCGCGTGCAGGCGGTCATTGATGGGCAGGGTATCGCGATCAATGATGATCTCGTAAGAGATGAAATTGAAAAGGGCAGTTTGTTTCCGATTTCCTCGGTTTCGATGAGCAATTATGGCTATTACTTGGCCTATAGGGAAGGAGCTCTAGAAAACGAAGCGTTAGAAAGTTTTCGCTCATGGATCATGGAAGAAGCTCGAATTTACCGTCAAAACACGAACTAGTCTTGTTGCCCATAGGACTTGAACTTTTCAAGAACCTTGTTCATTTCTTCGTCGTCCAGGATCTTGGGCTCTCCCAGAGTTAGGACATCAAGGTATTGCTTAGCTAGGTTTTCTATCTCCAATGCTAGATCTAATGCTTTCGCTGGAGTAGTCGCCAAAGCAATCTGCCCATGATGGGCCATCAGACAAGCATTGCGATCTTGAAGCGTTGCTACCAGCGCATTGGCAAGTTCTTCAGATCCAAATGTCGCGTAGGGTGCCAGCGGGATGTCGTGGCCTCCAGCGGCGGCGACCATATAGTGAAAGGCTGGAATGGATTTTCCAGCACAAGCTAACGCGGTTGCTTTATTGGAGTGGCAATGTACGATTGAAGCGATATCTGGTCGTGCTTTGTAGACAGCCAAATGAAAAGGTGCTTCAGAAGAAGGCTTTAGTTGTTCTAACGGAACAGAGCCGTCTTCTTTGACTAACACTAGATCATTAGGCTTCAGATCGTCGTATTCCAAACCTGTTGGTGTGATGATAAATCCGCCTTCAGTTCTGGCTGAAACGTTACCCGACTTTCCAGGCGATAGACCCGAAGCGGACATTGATTGAGCGGCTTCAAGAACTTGTTCTCCGATGCTCATTAAGTGCGCTCTGGAAACAAAGATTGCAGACCTGGCGTTGACGCATCGCAGATGCCACGTTCGGTGATCAACCCTGTGACAAGACGGGCAGGGGTAACATCAAAGGCATAGTTGGCGGCTGGACTGCCACAGGCTGCCACTTGGACGGTCGACAAAGTGCCATCTTCGAGACGGCCTTCTACATGGGTCACTTCGCGCTCATCTCTAAGCTCGATTGGAATATCACGCACACCGTCTTTGATTGTCCAGTCAATGGTGGTTGATGGAAGGGCAACGTAGAAAGGAACGTCATTGTCATGTGCTGCGAGGGCTTTCAAGTAGGTGCCAATTTTGTTGGCGACGTCGCCGTTAGCGGCGGTTCTATCTGTTCCAGTAATGCAGATATCAACCATGCCGTGTTGCATCAAGTGACCCCCGGTGTTGTCACAGACAACAGTGTGCGGCACGCCATGTTGCCCTAACTCCCAGGCTGTTAAAGCCGCACCCTGGTTTCTAGGACGGGTTTCATCAACCCATACATGAACGTCAATGCCTTCATCAAAAGCTTGGTAGATAGGAGAAAGGGCGGTGCCGTAATCGACGGTTGCGATCCAGCCAGCGTTACAATGAGTGAGTATGTTAACGGGGCCAGCCTGCTTTTTTCTTGCAATTGACCTCAGTAACGGCAGTCCGTACTCGCCTATGGAACGGTTT
>CAJQQJ010000257.1 GCA_905480445.1 uncultured Alphaproteobacteria bacterium
GATCCGTCGACATATAAAATGTTGCCGGATGAAAATGGCTGATCTTACACACTCACTATGCGACCTGAGGAATTGCGCCGATGTTGCTGAGCAGTCTACATCTCATGCACGACGTAAAACCTTGCTAGTTTAATCTCTTCGGGAACCATTCCCCGCACAAACTGTGACTACCAAATCTGGTAGTACTTGTTAGGTAAAGCAAATCTATATTCTAGTTGCGATCATTGCTGCTGTGATCAACACAAGGAAACTCCTTCAGGATTGATGATAACAGGCAAGGTCTTGTTTGAAATTAGCCAAATGAGGAGAATGGTAATGTCCAAAGGAATTTTCTATAGGACAGAAGGTGACAAAAGAAATCATCGGATCAATCACGACACGAGAGTGACTAAGCCTCGTACACACGACGCCACAACTTTCTGGAATCAATGTCGGGAAACCTTAGCGAGTTGGATTGATAGATCAAAAGCAACAATAGCTTTGTCGGCGATGATGCTGTTTTCCCCCTTCGGATTAGCCAATGCTGACACGACCATTTCACAGGAGGACGCGCTCACTTTTGCCTATATTGCTGATTTCGGTTCCGGAATAACCTGTTCAAACCTTACCTACAACGACTGTCGTATCAACGCTTCTGTCTATGGTAGCGGTCCAACGCCAATGCAGGCGACAAGTTTGTTGATCGACCGAATACGAGCCGCACTTCTGGAAAGGTCACTAACTAAATGGTCGACTGTCTGGGGGCCTACAATGCAGTGGAATAAGGGCTACGCACCTGGAAAAACCTCGGGAAATCAATATTATTCAACTGCCGGTACGATGGTTGTTTTCAAAAAAGGCAGCACCTACGTTGTGGCCATTGCAGGTACCAACCCAGTATCCTCTTTTGGATGGATGGTCGAAGACTTTGATGTCACCCAGCAAGTTGATTGGCCTAATGGTACCCCGAACAGTCAGATCACTGCAGGTACTGCCATTGGTCTGAACGTTCTATTGACCATGGGTGGGGGGCAATCAGCTGGTACGAACACTACTTTACTGGATTACTTAAGATCCGAGGCCACAGCGACAACTGGGCCCATTAACGTGGTGGTGGTTGGTCACTCATTAGGTGGCACATTATCACCAGTTGTGGCCACTACTTTGATCGATTCAAAAATCAACAATCTTAATCTCAAATGGCAAATCAACACACCGGATACTCATATCGATCTTCAGCTGAAACCTTGGGATCCAAACAACATCGCCAATGTATCAACAATATTCTTCGCTGGAGCGACTCCCGGAAACAGCAATTTTGCAAATTATGCCCATTCGATTATGCCCAGCACCGACGACTTGATCAGCGTTTGGGGCAAGAACGACGTGGTACCTCATGGTTGGAACGCACTGGGCTCTACTAAAAGCACGGGAATGGATAACATCCAAAATATCTACACCGTCAACAACGAGTTTTGTAACCAACCTAGCTCTCAGAACAATTGCCCGTTCACAGCAACAACACCGCCAAGTTCAAATCTGGACAACGTGATTTGCCCCTGTTTAGACACGGATGCTTTGATCGAGGTCGCCCAAGGCGTTGCGGAATATACGTTTTCCGATGCTACGCCTGTCGGTGTGGGTAGTCAAAGAGTGGAAATCGTCCAGGCTATCGGTCATCAAGCAGCCTGGACGGCCTGTCCTGGTTCAAAATCTCTCCAGGATAATGGAACGATCGACAGAATGATGCTCGAAGCGGTCTACCAACATGGTTGTAGCTACCCATACAATTATCCATCAACTGTGGATTTAGCCAATCAGCTACATACGATCCGCTTAAACTATGCACAAGTTCCTAACTAGATCTGGATCGCTGTTCAGTCAGTTTATGACGAGAATGATAGGCGAGTAACGATAGAACAATAGACAGAGTTCGGGGTTAATCCTCGGCTCTGTCAATGTTCGTTTTCATTCTGTTTAGAGAAACCTTACAATAAGCTAGTTAGCGTTCCTCAGCTCAGCTATCACTAAAGCACTCTTAAAACCTCGACTTTCAAATAATCGTTTTGATGCTTCATTGAATGACCAATACCCTACTGTGACCCGCTGTGGTTTGGCCTTTCGGAGTGTCTTGATCGCTTGGTCGACCGGTTGAGACCCCACTCCTAAACGACGATGATGTTCCGACACGCATACATGGTGGATATGCCCTTCGATATGAGCCAAGCTTAACGCCGTTTCTAGCTTGCTGTTCAACTCTGTCATTATGCAACCGACAACGAGACCGTCAATGCAGGCAACCCAAAGCCCCCATCCGTCATCGCAAACTGCATTAGTTAGAATAGCCAACAGTGCATCTGTATCTTCAACGGCTTTGAATACATCAGGACAAGCAGTCACGTGTAAGCTTTGAACGACCTCGTTCAATTCCAAAACTACTGGCAAGTCTTCTCGAACAGCATCTCTTATGACAACATCTATATCAGGTTTCATAGTGCATACACTTTCCGCCAAGAACCTAGGTCTAGCATGCAATCGGTAAACCTATTCCAGCGTTTTGCCCATGCCGCCTTGCTCAATTGAATTATAGGGCCGGACTTCAAATATCACTTCGTACACGCCGCCGTCGCCGGACATTTTCTGGACATAGCGCCCTGCTACGATCGTTTCATCGAACTTGATAGAACCAATTTCATCGTCAGCGCTGAAACTATCGACTTCGACAAGCCAAATGCCGCCAGCCTTAAGATGGGTACCGAACTTCGGTTCCAAAACGCTGCCTGCTTTCATTTTGAAAATTCTTGAGTAATCCATCCGTTGCCCACTGCCACTGCTGTCATATGCTTCCAGACGAACCTCGTCTTCGTCACTGCCAGACGTTGGGCGGATACAGTGAATCGACACGATATAGATATTCTTTGGTGTTGCGTAGCTAGTAACAAGTGCCGTTAGTGGGTCAATAAAATCGCCTAGGTTTTGAGCAACCGGTGACATCGCAAGAAGTGGGTACTCATTTAGGCCAACGCCTTCCGCTGGAAGAAAACCCAGCTGTTCATGACTTGTTGAGATCGGTGAAGCACCTTGAGACTTCCCCAACACAATTCCTGGCATTGCCACAACTAATAAAGCTGCGAGCGCTATCGACAAAAACTTCTGCATCACGGTGGTCCTTTTGTTGTTACATTGCTTCTATTTTCACTTAGCCTGTCAAAAGGGCTAGAAGTTCTGCTAAGCCGCTTTCAAGATCAGAACGAAGATCAAGTCAGGCATTATCTCTTTTTCCGGTGTCGGCGCCAGTAGACTGAAATTCCGTTCTCTCGCCAGCCGTTCCGGTAGATGTGCAGGAAGTGCTTTCCAAGCATAAGAGCCACAACGACTAAGAACACAGCAAAAAACAGTATTTGGATACTACCTGTCACGCTGTCGAACATGGATTGCATTTAATTCAGGTCCTCAGGTTTTGGGCCGCCAGTGACCCAATCCAACACTTCTGCAGTATGGACAATCGGGATGTCGGTTCCTTGGCTGATCTGTGTGATGCAGCCGATATTACCGGTTGCAATAAATTCAGGATGAGTTTTCTCGATGTTTGAGACCTTGTTCTCTAAAAGTTGGGCTGAAATTTCAGGCTGAAGGATGTTGTAAGTTCCTGCTGAGCCACAACAGAGGTGGCCTTGAGGAACGTCCTGGACTTTGAAGCCCGCAGATTTCAACAGATCCTTTGGTTGTGTGGTGATCTTTTGACCATGCTGCATTGAACAAGCGGAATGATAGGCAACACGTTGCCCAGTTTCAAAGACTGAAGCTTTCAAACCTATGTCGAACAAGAACTCTGTCACGTCTTTAGCCAGGGAAGAGATCAACTCTGCTCGCCCAGCGTAGACGGGATCATTGCGGAACATAAAGCCGTAGTCTTTGATCGTCGTGCCACAGCCAGAAGCGTTGATGACAATAGCGTCCAAGCCAGAGCCGCCGCCTTCCTTGGTGTCCCTGTACCAGGCATTAATGAGCTGTTTGGCTTGTTCATGTGCTTGATCTGACTTGCCCATGTGATGAACTAGCGAACCGCAACAACCAGCGTTTTCCGGGTAAACAACTTCGGCGCCATGCCGGGTTAGCAATCTGAGTGTTGCCTCATTGATTGATGGTCTAAGAACCTTCTGCGCACAGCCAGGTAGAACGGCGACACGATATTTCTTTTGGCCAACAGCTGGCGTGATCCCAGGCTTGTCCAGAGGCGAAGCAACCGGCAAACGCGTTGGTGCTAATTGGAGCATGGCTTTCACCCTAGCAGGAAACAACCCAGCGAAAAGTTTCGCCATACCAGCAAAGTTTAAAGCCGCGCGAAAGATGGTGGGACTAGGGAGCACCTTCGCCAGCACGCCACGGATCATACGATCCATAAACGGTCGCTTGTAGGTTTCCTCTATGTGCTTTCGGGCGTGGTCGACCAGATGCATATAGTTGACGCCAGACGGGCATGTCGACATGCAGGACAGACAGGACAAACAGCGGTCAACATGAGTGACGACTTCTTTGTTGGCTGGCTTGTCATTCTCCAACATATCCTTGATCAAATAGATCCGGCCACGCGGGCTGTCTAACTCGTCACCCAGCAATGTGTAGGTTGGGCAGGTCGCCGTACAGAACCCACAGTGGACACAGGTTCTCAGCACCT
The DNA here is from genome assembly GCA_905480445.1 of uncultured Alphaproteobacteria bacterium. Taxonomy (GTDB): domain Bacteria; phylum Pseudomonadota; class Alphaproteobacteria; order UBA7985; family CAJQQZ01; genus CAJQQZ01. The sequence continues at coordinate 4,658 of CAJQQJ010000257.1, forward strand.
GCTCCGATGCTGCCATGTCTGGGTTCTTAAGCTGCTCTGGTGTGAAATTGGTTTGCATCTAGAGGCCCTCAAACTGACGACCGGGATTGAGAATGCCTTTGGGGTCAAAGGTGGCTTTAACGCCTTGGGTCAATTTCATGTTCCCTTCTGGCAATGGATGAAACACTCCGAACTTGGCTTGCTGCTTTTGCGTGGCTTTGAAAAGTGTCGCGTGTCCGCCAAAAGGCTCTAACGCCGCGCGAACATCTAGATCCGCATTGGATTGGTCCAGTCCAATCCACACCAAACCACCGCCCCAATCATAAAGAACCTCAAGGTCAGAGTTCTCCCGTAGCGCCTCGACGAGTTTAGGACCGTCACTTGGTTTCGTGGATACCTTCCAAACCAAATCAGTCTTGGTTAGAAGATTGCCCACTTCGCGAACTTCCGCCCAAAGATCATCACTCTTCTGGTCCACAAACTCACTCAATTCACCAAAATGACCAAGCTCTGTTTTCAGCTCTGCCACCCTGTAATTCACCGATTTCTCGAGCCCTTCAATCTGAACAACCGTCATAGCTCGTCCAGGCAAGTGAGCCGCAGTCACGATATCAAAAGGACTGCCCAGCGACGCCGACATGAACTGTACAGCTTTTGTGTCGTCTAAGTTATGACAGGCCAACGTTACGCGTCGCTCCTGCAAGGGCAAAGTTTTGAGCGTAACATCGGTCATCACTGCCAGGGTGCCCCAAGATCCAGCCATAAGTTTGCAAAGATCGTAGCCAGTTACGTTCTTCATAACCCGGCCACCGTTCTTGATGGCTTCACCACGGCCATTGACCATCTCCACGCCTAAGAAATGATCCCTAGCTGCTCCTTTGGAAACACGGCTTGGTCCTGAGAGGTTTGCAGCAAGAACACCGCCAATCGATGGTGACGCGTTTGATCCAAGCAGCTTCGCGTAAGATGGTGGATCGAAGGCCAATCGCTGATTGCCTTCAGCCAGCGTTTTAACAATTTCGGAGACCGGTGTGCCCGCTTTGGCGGAGACAACCATTTCTGACTGTTCGTAGAAATTGATGCCGCTTAACTCTGATAAATCCAATCGCGTAGAGGCCGAAACCTTGTGCCCGACAGTGGACTTGCTACCCTGCCCTACTATCTCGACAGCTTCAGCGCTTTTGGCGTGATCCTGCACAAGTTTCAAAACATCGCTCGCGGATTTTGCTTTTTCGATTGCCATAATTTAGGCTGCCTCAGCCGGAGTTACTTCACCGTCTTCCAGCGGGAAAACCTTGGCTGGGTTAAGCAACCAACCCGGATCAAAGACTGACTTCAGTCTTTTCATCTGATCAAGATCGTCCTTGTTGAACATGATAGGCATTAGATCGCGTTTTTCGATGCCAACACCATGCTCGCCCGTGAGGCAACCACCAACATCGACGCAAAGCTGAAGGATTTCAGCGCCCATTTCCTCGACGCGTTCCAATTCACCGGCCTTGTTTCCGTTGTACAAAACAAGCGGATGAAGATTGCCATCGCCCGCATGGAAAATGTTGGCGACTTGTAAACCATAACTATCAGAAATTGCTTGGATGCCCTTCAGCACATCTGGCAGGCGCGAGGTTGGAATTGTGCCATCCATGCACAGATAATCTGGTGAAATCTGTCCGACGGCACCAAAAGCAGATTTACGCCCCTTCCAAATCGCTAAGCTCTCTGTTTCATTAGAGCTAACTTTTGTGGATACTGGATTAAAATCTTTTGCGATCGCCTTG
>CAJQQJ010000258.1 GCA_905480445.1 uncultured Alphaproteobacteria bacterium
TCAAGATCGCTGGTGGTCACAAAAAGTTCGGGTTGGCTGACGAAAGGTTTCTGCATGACAAAAGTTACCAAATATTCCAGCCTATGGGAATCCTCTAGTTATGCTGAGGTCTCATTACAGAAGTTTGTCACAAAATATCGCCCTAGTCGTGGGCACTTGATTTGTTATAGACTAATCTTCAGAACAAATGAGGAAACGATAATGGCCGGGAAGATTTACGCTATCACGGGCGTTGCAACGGGAATTGGGGCGCAAGCAGCCAAAATTTTAATGCAACGCGGCGATCTGGTCATTGGTTTTGACATAGCCGAACCTACCGCCGATCTACACCAATTCATTCAATTAGATCTGTCGAGACCAGAAATCATCGACAAAGCAGCGGCCCAAGTCCAAGTGCCACTTGACGGCTTGCTCAATAACGCAGGCCTTCCACCTAGAGAAGGGTTCGAAGAAAAGATCTTGCAGGTGAATTTTCTGAGCCAAAGAATTTTCACTACGGCTATCCAATCTTCGCTTAAAAAGGGTAGCGCTATTGTCAACATGGCTTCGCGTGCTGGGCATAAGTGGCAGGCATCAATCGATCAGATCAAGCGTTTCTCGGCTCTTTCCTCGCCCGAAAGTTTAGCTGCTTTTATTAGAGAAGAAGAGATTGATCCAATCCGCGCTTACGATCTGTCAAAAGAGGCAATGATCCTTTGGACCCTGGCCGAGACAGAAGCGATGATCGGCAGAGGTCTCAGAATTAACTCCGTGAGTCCAGGTGCTGTCGCAACCAAAATCCTTGACGACTTTGCGGCCGCCTTTGGTGAGCGTATGTCCAAAAACGTAGCGCGAGCAGGCCGTGCTGGCACCCCGAAGGAAGTCGCTGAATTAGCGGTCTTTCTCTTGTCGCCGGAAAGCTCTTGGATCAACGGCACGGACATTGCCATTGATGGCGGCATGGGTGGGTTCAACCTGTCAGACCAGTTGGGGCTGGAGGTACTGAAACTTTGACAACCGCCCCTACCTACGATGTTGACTTTTATTCTGACGCTTTCATCCTTGATCCTCTGCGGCATTATGAGCGAATGCGTGAATTAGGCCCCATCGTCTGGCTTCCCCAAAACAAAGTCTATGCTCTTTCCCGATACAAAGAGTGTACTGAAGCACTTCGACAGCCCTTGCTGTTCAGTTCCTCAAGAGGAATTTCGCTTAGTGACAAAGTAAACAATATTCTGAAGGGAAGCACCCTTCATTCGGATCCGCCAGAACATGACCGAACGAAGGAGATCACCGCTGCGCCACTGTTTCCCGGTGCACTAAAAACCGTCGAAGGTCGAATAAAGGATGCAGCAGAAGGTCTCGTAGATCGCCTCTGTGCTCGTGGCCAATTTGATGCCATCAGCGACTTTGCTCAGTACCTGCCGCTGACAATTGTCGCTGAACTAGTAGGATTGCCGGAAACTGGCCAGGAGAACATGATCAAATGGGCCTCTGCCACATTCAATCTTTTTGCCGACGAGAACCAACGAGCGCAAGAAGCTTTTGCCGACCTCAAAGAATTAAGAGACTTCCTAGACGAATACGGCCAACCCGACAAACTTAAACCCGGCGGTTGGGCCAAGCGGATCTTCGAAGTTGGACCAGAACGAGGCATCTCGATTGAGACCTGTGCACAGCTCATGAGAGATTACATCAATCCCAGTTTGGACACGACGATTTCAGCGACAGGACAGATCATAAAACTCTTCGCTGACAATCACGAGCAATGGGTCTTGTTGAGTGAGAAGCCAGAACTGGTTGACAATGCAATCGAAGAAGCCGTTCGCCTCTCGACACCAATTCGCGCCTTCTCACGCTACGTCGCCGAAGACTGCGAGATTGCAAACGTACCCCTAAAAGAAGGTGAGCGGATTCTCGCAATCTATGCTTCCGCCAACCGAGATCATCGTAAGTTTGAAGATCCCGATCGCTTCGATATCACAAGAGATGTTCATGACCATGTAGGCTTTGGGCATGGCGTGCATATGTGCATGGGCATGCATCTGGCACGCCTGGAGATAGCCTCTCTGTTAAGAGCTCTTATCAACCGTGTGGAGCGTTTTGAGCTGGCAGGTGAACCAACTGTCGCGATGAATAACACCATCCGCGCTTACGCCTCGCTGCCCTTGAAAGTTCACCTTCGCAGTGAAGCCCGTGCTAGCAAAACGGTTACAACTAAAGAGCTTCCTTCTTGGTTGGATGTTGAGATCGAAAGCCTTGAGACGGTTGCGGAAGACATCTTGTCCCTGAAGTTAAAGGCTATCAACGAGGATGTTTTGCCGCCGTTTGAGGCTGGATCTCATATCGACGTCCACGTTAAGAGCGGCCTTGTCAGGCAGTACTCTCTTTCAAACAACGCGCGCGGGCCTTCTTTCTATCGCTTGGGTATCTTGCGTGACCCACAATCGCGAGGCGGGTCTCAGTGGATCCACGATCATTTCACACCCGGCAAACAAATTCGTATTGGTCGGCCGAGAAACAACTTTCCACTCGAAAAACAAGCCAGCCACTCCCTACTCTTTGCAGGCGGCATTGGCATAACCCCTATACTGTCGATGGCGCATGAATTGAAAGCAAGAGGCGAGTCTTTTGAACTTCATTACTGTGTTCGCGACGATGCCAAAATCGCTTTTAGAGAAGAGTTGAGTGAATTTGGAAACCAAGTTCACTTTCATCTAGACAACGGCTGTGACGACCAAAAACTAAAGATTAATGAAGTACTGGCCTCACCTGACAAAACAAAGCATCTTTATGTCTGCGGCCCAAATGGCTTTATGGATTTTGTGACCTCCCAAGCAATCAAAGCCAGTTGGTCAGACGACTGTGTTCACCTTGAACGTTTTGGGGCAGAAATCGACACAGACGGTGATCCATTCACCTTAGTCGCTCAAAAATCTGGGCAGACATTCGAGATCGGACCCAGTGATACAATCGCTGATAAATTGGTAAAAGCAGGAATAGAAGTTCCAATGTCCTGTCAGTCTGGTGTTTGTGGCACTTGCCTAACCACA
>CAJQQJ010000259.1 GCA_905480445.1 uncultured Alphaproteobacteria bacterium
GCTACCGCGTCTTTGCTGACCTTGAGCGTCAAGCTGGTAAATTCCCAAAAGCTAATGTTCACCGTAACGGCGAAGTCAAAGAGATAACTGTTTGGTGTTCCAACGATTATTTGGGCATGGGACAAAACACAAAAGTACTCGACGCCATGAGAGTGGCTCTTGAAGAGCACGGCGCTGGTGCCGGTGGAACCCGCAACATTTCCGGTACCAATCATTACCACGTATTACTGGAACAAGAACTAGCCGCGCTTCATGGCAAAGAAGCAGCGCTCTTGTTTACATCAGGTTACGTTTCCAACATGGCCACGCTTTCCACGCTCGCGGCCAACATGCCGAACGCTATTGTGTTTTCAGATGCTGACAATCATGCCTCCATGATCGAAGGCATAAGACACAGCCGAGCCGAAAAACGTATCTTCAAACATAACGACCCGAAAGACTTGGCGCGTTTGTTGGCCCAGGCACCTGCTAACAGCACAAAAATAGTTGCCTTTGAATCAGTCTATTCAATGGACGGCGACGTCGCACCGATTGCTGAACTTTGTGATGTCGCAGACCGCTACGGCGCGATGACATACATTGATGAAGTCCACGCTGTCGGCCTATATGGCCCCAACGGAGGTGGCATTTCAGACAGAGAAGGCTTGAGTGACCGCCTAACCTTGATCGAAGGAACACTCGCTAAAGCGTTTGGTGTCATGGGCGGCTATATCGCAGGCAGTCGCGCGCTCATCGATTTCGTTCGCAGCTACTCCTCAGGTTTCATCTTTACAACGGCTCTTTCCCCTGTTTTGGCAGCCGGTGCGCTGGCCAGCGTGCGCCATCTTAGAACAAGCCAAACAGAGAGAACCGAACATCAGGCCGCAGCGAAAAAGCTTAAAGCTAAACTTACAGCGGCTGGTTTCCCAGTCCTTGAGAACGACACCCATATCGTACCACTGATGGTTGGCAATCCAACGTGCTGTTTCTATGCATCAGAGCATTTGATGGACAAGTACGGCATATATGTCCAACCCATCAACTACCCGACTGTGCCACGTGGTACGGAACGATTGCGGTTGACCCCTACTCCTTACCATTCGGAAGCAGATATGGACTTCCTTCTCGAAGCACTTGATGACACTTGGAATCAATGTGGCATCAGAGCAATCGCCTAAACCAAACCCAACTCAGTCTTAACTGATTGTTCCAACAGGCTCTATCCGGTGTCTCTTACCAGTTGGCACCCTTTGTGTTGCCGTGTTTGCTTAACCATACCGGCATTCGATCAAGTAGATTGGCCTGACACGCCTTGAATCCCTTTCTAAGGTTTTGAATCCAAAGACGTGCCTTGCCGATAGTGTTGTGAGAGAAAAGTGCACTCCTGTCTTGCTTAGCCCTAGCTGATGACAAGCCAGTAAGTGCAACACCTCTCTGTTACTTACATATGACTTCTCCTAACTGTAGGTTTTTCTCGGTACTCTTAAATTCGGGCAGATCGAATGAACAAATTTCATCCGATGCACCCATAGCTCTGAAACCACTCTCTCCCTCAGGAAGATCGTCGATAAAGGCAAAACCTTCATCACCCACGAGACCAATAATGTTGCCGTCCTTCGTCAGCAACATTCTGCCTGCAGGAACCGGCCGATCATTCTCCCCCTTCAAGGTGATGACGGCGGTTACTCTCTCTCTAGCCTTTGGGTTAAAGTAATAGATGGCACCAGGTGACGGACGGAAACTGGTGGTCTGTGTTTCATAGCTATATCCATCGGGCAAGCCGATGGAATCCAGGTTGTAGGTAGTTCCTGCGAAAAGTTTCGCGCCATCATCGAAATAGATACCTCTTGTGTTGGTTTGCCCGATGTTTGCGCGATTGGCGTAGATTTTGTTGTTTGCGTAACCAGTATCGATAATGATTCCGCCTCTTTCGATATTTCTTATGAAGTTAACGTTGTTGCCATAAAGGCTGACGCCGCCCTCGACACCAATCTGCCCAGAAGTCCGACCTTCAGCTATTTTGCCGTCAGCGAAGACATCAAAGGCTGAGTTACGAACTCTTGCGTGCGCCCGAAGGGCTTGCGAGTCAGTGTCCTCTAAATCTTCATAAGTATGCGTAATCCCGTAATCGGTACTCAACCTTTCGGGCTTGTAACTGAAATAAGAGTTCTCGGTGCGAATCGAGTCTTTCTTTAACTCAGCTGTACTTGTAAAGTTGTGGTACCGCTCCTTTCCTAAGCGGCCTGATAAAGAAATGAGTAGACGGTAGTCTTCAACGCCTTCACTAGTCGAATAACTACCGTCTACCCGCCACCTTCCAGCGTCCGATGGTACGGACAAACCACCGGAAACGCTGAAGGTATTCCCACCAATCTCTCTTTCGTAGTAATCAGCAGACGCTGACATTGAGAGATTGTTTTTGAACAAATGATTTACACTAAGGCCGACCCCAAACTCCTGGCTAAGAAGGCGTGCTTCCGCCGGGCTGAAGTAGTCGTCTTGAAAACTTGCGAAAGCTGAAATCCTGCTATTCTTAAGATACCAGGAATAAATGCCATCCAATTTGTAACCGGCGCGACCGTTAGTGTGACTAGCCGCTGCCGCTAAATCAAGCAGACCTTTTTTTCCGTAGGCCTTAGTCAAGCCTATCCCCAGAGACTGCCCTATTCTTTCGCCATGCCCGAAAGCGTGAAGTGTCGCGGTATCGGACAACCCGATGTCGAGGGCTCCAGCAACGAACACTTCGTCTATGTCAACTTTGAGACCAGGAAAAGCGGGCTTCGACAGAGTTCTGTAGCCACCCGAAAGACTTGTCTGTGACTTGCCTTTTTTAAGTAGATTGATGGAGCTATTGAAAAAGCGTTTCTCTTCTTCCTCAACTCGACCGTCAGGAAAAATCTGACGAATTGTGACATCCTGAATCCCTTGACCCAAAAGAGATGTTTCAAGGCGCCATTGGCCACCATCGGAAACAAACTTCTCAATGACAGTACCATTGACCAGCAACTCAACTGTTGTGTCAGGAGTAGACGTAAAGCCGGTATGGACGAGGCCATTTCGCAGTGAGACGCGCGCATAATCTAATCCCAAAGATTGAATAGATGCGCCCAGAATTGTGTCACGATTACATTTCCACAACCAGCAGCGGTTATCTGGCCGAAATATCCCTGCTCTAACTCTTAACTGCTTTGACTTAACAACCCGATCAGCATGGAGGTAATCTAAGTTGTGACCGTCTTCAATGTCTGTCGTTAGGCCAAATCGCCCGGACAGACCGGCTTTAACAAAGGTCAGGCCTAACTGGGCAGTGGGCTCTAGCTTGTAGTTAACGAGAAAATCTGATTCGCTATCACCGAAGACGTCGGCACGGTACTTGAAATGCGCGCCGTTCGTGGGCGTGGACACTTCCGATAGGTCGTACTTATCCCCTTGAAGAAACAGCTGTTCTTCACGAGATTCTAGGGCGATTTCAACATCGACTGTCAGGCTGAGTTTGTTAAACTCGGCCGTAATACCAGCTATGCTCTCGATATCGTAAAAATCAGTATCTTCTAACTTATCTCGGTCGCGGTAACGGTCCCAGATACCTGATTCTACGAGGGCCTCTTTCGAAAGAAGGAGCGTTCCCGATTCTTCGATGCGCACGAGCTTCTGTTCCGCGGCAAACCTACCGTTAAGATAGATGTCCGCGGGAAACTCTCCCTCTGGAACGAACTTGTCGTCCAGTGCGCAATCGCTGTCAAACAAACAGGTGTCTGGCAGATCGACAAAGGAAACCTCTTGAGCGTAGGCAGATCTATCCGCCCCGGCCAAAAGGAGGCCGAGCGCTACTGTTAACAGCCCCAGGTATACTGAAGGCGGTCTACAGAACACGTAACTAAATTTTTGGTGTTAGAGTGAAGCCCTCGCGGGCTTAATTCTGCACCAAAAGCGGCATGTTCAAAACACGACGCATAGCAACGTTCATCTGCCCCTTAACCGGCGTAGGCACCTCGCGTACGATGACGCGAAATGCTTTGCCGATCATAGGGTCACTCTTGTTTACCTTTGAAACACGCACGATCTGCGTTTCCCCAGGCCTTAGTCGAAAGACGGGCGGGAAAGCTGTGATGACATTGGTATTGACCACGTTTCGACCGTTCGGGGGGTTTGTCCACTCCCCGACGCCGACCTGGTAAATACCGGGCTTGTTGGCCCCAATATCTTCGTGTGTTACTCTCAAGCTTACTGCTGCTTCACCAGGTTTGAAGGATAACCTGACAGGTACAACAGTAAAATCCGCCAACGCTATATTCGTAGCCATAATTGTGGCCAGCGTTGCAGAAGCTCCAATGGTCCTTATTTTTTTAATCATCTCTTTTGTCCGTAATAAGAATGATCGTCGGTTAAATAACGGGGATCCAATGAAGGTCAGATCCCCGAAATTCTAGTCGTTAGATAAATATTTCTACATTGACAACATTGGTATATGTGTCAGGTGTAGCGGCATTGATGTCAGCTGCTGTCACCGTAATATCAACAGGAATGTTGATAAACGTCGACAGACCACCACCAGTGCCAACTGAGAACGCCGGTGCAATAATCCACCACTGAAGCGGCGGAATATTTCTGCTGTGGCCGGAGTAAAAGTCCGCCAGTGTTAAGCTCTCTGTTTTGTCAGAGGGCGAGGATGAAGTCAG
>CAJQQJ010000260.1 GCA_905480445.1 uncultured Alphaproteobacteria bacterium
AGACTGGTGACGTCCAAACGTCTTTAGCGTGCGCTGAGAAACTCCAGGGCTTTCTTAGTAGAATGGCTGCATAACGCGTAACTGAACAAGGCGTATGAAGGAAATGTGCATGTAGATGGGCGGCGGTTTTGGGTAGTTCGCGAGCCATAACTAAGGCTTGACCAAACCGCCTGCCTCTGTTGGGTGTGAAATCTCGGAAAAGGTCTTTCAGCCATATGACAAGCAAAAGCCAGAACCTGGTTTGCGCCAATGCCCAAGCCAAGGCTTTCAGAAAGCGGCCTGGTTCTTGATAAATGTATTTGGGGAGGTAATGAACTGGTGCTGAAATCCTATCATGCAGTTCATGACGAGTTTTATCTGTTGGGTGCCTAAGTGACCAAATCGATAGCTTTATGCCGCGTTCCTCCAACGCATAAATTTCTTGGGAAATGAATGTTTCTGAAAGCCTAGGGTAGCCTTTCAAAACGAAGGCGATATGAGGTGTGGCTTCAACAGTGGAAGACATGGCGGAGCGGTCCGAAAAATTTGTGGGCTGGATTGACTATTGTGCAGGGCGTCTCAAGGGTTGCACATTATCCTTGAATCTTGCTTCTGTGTTCTCGTCTTTTTTGCTTTTGATTTTTGGTGGCAACCAAGGCGCAGCAAATTCCTTTATTTTGGTGAGCCCATCAAGGAGGCCCGGGATCGTGACTTGCGACGGCTTTTTCTGCCTAGGCAGTCTTTTCAAAGCTTTTGCCATGTCCATAGGGTCACGAGCTGGACCGCCACGTTGGCTTTCATCCACGAGCATTTGAATTAAGCCCCATCGTGCAGCGTGGAAAGCTCTGATGTATTGTTCTAAACGTGGTGAGGTACGAGGAACAATTATCGCTCTTTTGTCGAGGGAAAGGATTTCACAAAAAGTATTGTAGCCACCCATGGCGACCACACCGGCGGCCTTTTGTTCCAGATACTCAATCTTTGCATCGAACACCATCGCGTGCACGTGTTCCAGCTTGTCGATTCTTGTCATAAGCTGGGCGCGGTGTTCACTCTGCATAAAGGGCCCGAGTACAAGTAGGGACGGGATATCCAATGTTTTGTCGGTCTCATAGGCAGACAAAACCCAATCTATCAAGTCGTAGCCATCGCCGCCTCCGCCAATCGTCACCAAAATGAACTGCTTTTTTGTAACTTCCGGCCAGCTAGCAACGGTTGGCTCACTCGGCATGGAGCGACGTAGATAGCCAGTGTAGCGAATTTTCTTTTCTACTTCGCTGGTCAATTGGAAACCGCTTAGTGGGTTGTAGATGTCTTTCAGACCATAGATCCAAATTTCGTCATAGAGCCTTTCTAGAGAATCAATTGCGTTCTTACGCTGCCATTCAGGAATGAGGAGACTGGGCTCATCCATGACATCTCTTAGACCTAGAACCAAATGGCATCCTCGTCGTTTCAACGTCACGAGCGTGTCGATGACTTCGCCTCTAAAACCTGTCGGCTCTTTATCGACAATAAATATATCGGGATCAAAGGTTTCGGCAGTTTGTCTGATGATAGAAGCTCTAAGGGCTGTCGCTTCATCAATCTCGAGATTTAGATTAAGCGTCGAGTATTCGCCAGAGGGCAGTTTGGTCACACCTGGAATACGGACGTAATCAATACCATCACCGAAATCAAAGTTGCCGATAATAGGCGAACCAGAAACGATAAGGATGGAAAGGTCCGGGCGCTCATTGATCAAAGCATGCGCAACCGCACGACTGCGACGCAGATGCCCCAGTCCGAAGGTGTCGTGACTGTAGAGAAGGACTCGCGGACTTCGACGTGACCAAGAGCGGTGTGTTTTTTCTTCCACGGTTAACCCCGTGCTGTTTTCAAGCCTGAAGCTTTATTCTTATTGGAACTCGGCAATCATTTACAAACACAATAGCTTCAAATTCGATCAATTGCACGGAGATTTCTCGTTGATTTGAATGATCGTGTGGGCCACACTGCATCGAATGGCGTTAGACTCTAATTCGCGAATCTACGCTTACAGGGGGCAGCTTTCTGCAATGGAAAGAAATCTATTCAAATATATTTGGTTTCACTCTCGAAAAGAGCAGCTAGTTGTTCTGGCCGTTGTGTTGATTTCGCTACCATTTTATTTCTATTCTCTAACAGTCCCAAAGTTGATTGTTAACCAGGCGATCCAGGGTGAGTCCTTCCAAGACGGCGTTGAAAAAGCCCCATTCATGGATATCAACTTGGGCCTGCCGGACTTTCTTGGTGGTTATAGTTTCCAATTGTCGAGCGGTCTTATGCTCGAACAGATCCCATACTTGATTGCACTTTGCCTTCTCTTTCTTGGCTTTGTGTTCATCAATGGTGGCTTCAAGTTTTATATAAACCTTTCGAAAGGTGCCATGGGCGAGCGCATGTTACGTCGCTTGCGCTATTCGCTGTTTGAACGTGTTTTGCGGTTCCCACCTTTTCATATGAAGAATGTGAAGTCTGCGGAAACTGCCACAATGATCAAGGACGAAGTGGAACCACTTGGTGGATTCATCGGTGATGCATTTGTTCAGCCAGTTTTTCTTGGTGGACAGGCGATCACAGCGATGGCCTTTATTGTTGTTCAAAGTATGTGGTTAGGTCTCATTGCTGGCGGTATCGTTGCTATGCAAACTGCCATCATTCCTCGCCTCAGGCGCCGCCTTTTGATTTTGGGTAAAGAGCGTCAATTAGCAGCCCGTCAATTGGCCGGCCGCGTGGCCGAGGTTGTTGATGGCGTGACTGCGGTTCACGTTCATGATACCTCGAACTATGAACGTGCAGAGGTCAGCGCGCGCTTGGGCGTTATTTTTGGACTGAGATTTGCGATTTTCAAACGCAAATTTGCGGTCAAGTTCATGAACAACTTGTTGGCCCAAATAACACCCTTTCTATTCTATCTCGTAGGGGGCTATTTCGCAATTACAGGCCGTCTGGATATTGGCCAGTTGGTTGCTGTGATTGCAGCCTACAAAGACCTTCCATCACCGATCAAAGAACTAATCGACTGGGATCAGCGTCGCCTAGATGTTCAAATCAAATACGAACAGGTTATCAACCAGTTTGATCCAGAAGAAATAATTCCATCAGAAACTTAAAATTCCGGCCTTGGAAC
>CAJQQJ010000261.1 GCA_905480445.1 uncultured Alphaproteobacteria bacterium
TGAAAACCAGCTTTACAATGCAATGACCGGCTATCTGATGGCTCTGTCGGGCCAACACATAGATCTTCCCCGTGGTCATATTGGGGGACAAACTGGCTCGATTGAATTGAAGGCCGCTTGGCTCACTGTTCCCGATCCAGAGAACGCAAAATGGAACAGATATAAGCTCAGTGAGGCTTTGTTACATGACGCAGAACATGACACTTGTTCAGTCAGTACGATCGCGCTGGTAGGCCTGCACATCATCCACAAAACGGAGAGCCAACCCCAATGGATTTGGGCAACTTTTGAGCATCAGGACAATGCCCCAAATCAATCAGCCGTGGATGAAGGCAACGTCGGTGATAACTACACCTTCTTTAATCCTTCTTGTGAACCACAGGCGATTCCCCAGCATTGCATAGGCAACAAAACGTCTTCGTGCGATTCAACGATCAAAAGCGATCCGCCGCAAAGCATGACTTCGTGTATTCCAAACGACTCTCCTGGATTCTGTGTAACACCTGATTGTCCAGCCCTACCAGTACAAGTTACGCGCGTTCATGCCATCGCCAATGGCCAAGACAACCTGGTGCTAGACACTAATGAAGCCACTCATGCGCTGATTAAGGAGAAGGCAGGGGCTGACTCAGTCTGGGCAAACTATATGCTGATAGACGTGCTTTGGTCAGACAGTCCAGTCGACGAGAACACAGCCAATCGGCCACCACCGCTGGCGCCGCTTTCTATCTCAGGTATGCGACCCTCCCCAAATGAGCGGCCAATTTCTAATACGACGATGGAAACCTATATCCAGGGTACAACCTGTATTCAATGCCATATGCATGCAGAGCTTGCGATGCCGACAAATGACCCGTCTCTGACGCCATTTGCTTCTGATTACAGTTTCACCTTCCAGAGCGCAGGTTCTGCCAAAGGAACCGATTAATCCTTCCCACAGTGGAGTACACATCATGACGAATTCAGTTTCTAGCCCTGCCAAGCCTTGCTTTTCAATCAGCCGTCGTCGCTTCCTTCAGGGAAGCTCTGCTTTAGCCGTCGCTTCGAGCCTGGGCTTTAACGCGAGCCATTCCTTGGCTTCGGCGCCTTCCGGCGCTCTACCCACTTTTTCAACGCCAGCTTTCATAAAGGATCTCGCTGATAATCCTGTCGCTCAAGAAAAAATGGACCGCGCCTGGAATATCAATGCCGATGGTTGGACACAGCAGGCTATTCGAGGCAATCCGTTCAACACCCTCTTTGCCTCCGATCAAAGCTATTACTACAACCCACTTGAAACAGACCTGACCGGCAGCATTGTCGAAAAAGTTAGTTGGACGTCTTTTCCAAACCGAATCATTTTCTATTACCCGGAGCTCTCCGACGAGCAACGCTATCAGTTCGCCGATTTTGGTTACGTTACCACGACGCCTATGCCTGAAATACCCTCTACCAGCGCGATCTGTGCCGCCCAAACGGGTGGTGAAATTCCAGCGGACATCCCTATGAATCAGTTTCAGCCCTATGGTCCGCGAGGTTGGCTCGATGAATATTGTGAGTTGGCCGTTACCAGAACTGGCGATCTTCCGGATGGAAAAATCACCCGAATAGATTTTGTCTGCGAGAACCCTGAATACTGGTACACGCTTTGGTCGATTGATTCCCTAAGAGTTGTAGAGCTCTATCAAGAAACCCTTGATCGCCCCCAAATCACCTATGAAGATCTTTGTTTGAAGGATGCTGCAGGCAATCCAGTTATCGATCCTGGCACCGGTAAACCAGCCTACGACCCATTGAACAAATGGAACAGCGGACCGCACCGTTTAGCAAACAGTGGTGGTGCTATGCATCTGACATCCACGCCAAATACGCTGCAAACAGAAATGGGTCTCGCCGGAGCCGCAACAGTCCTAAGGAACCAAGGCAATGCTAACGGCACTGATCTGATCTGCTGCAGTCAGTATGGTCAGATCTCCCGTAACTCTGACCCACACATAGGGCAAATCTCCAACCAAATTGTTGGCTTTAACGGAGGTTTTCGCGTCTCACTAGCCAATCCAATAGGGCTTTACATCCAGGACCCTACTTTCACGAACTACAGTTTGCCGGAAGACGAAAACCTACCAGAAGGGGCCTCCGTCTCAGATTGCTGGCAAATCCTTCGTGGGCAGAAGAACTTAGACGGAATGCCGGATAATTATAACTTTGTGCTTCATGTTAAATTCGAGATCCCCGATAGCTGGCGTGAAGCCGGTGTCAAGTTTGACGTCGGTGACATCATGTTGGATGGCCAGCCTCTCAACTATGGTTCTCAGATGCTAACAACCATTCAAATCGCCTTGTTCCCAAGAGCCGTTCCAGCCGACCGTCCTCAGACCCCTCTACCTTGTGTCGCTGGTTTGGACTTGCCTTACGCGCAAGCCTTCCCACAACAAATCATGTATTGGGATTTGTGGGACGGCTACAACAATGTGTCTGTTCCAAACGCTCGTGGCGTCCCAATGACCCTGGCTAGTAACACCATTGTCGTGGCACCCAGAATAAAGGCGGGCAGCATTCAAACCTTTGCCTTGTCGGGCAGTAGTTTCAAAGATGGCGATGACTTACCTGTGGTGAACTTTCATCTAGATGGCGCTGACGAGCCAGATACCGCCATTAAAGTAAAGACCGTTGAGCTGCAAAACGTTACCTACGCTGTTCCGGGTAACTCCGAACCGGGCCCGCAACAGCTGCTGAAATTAGAGGTGTCTGTGGGCAAGGGTGCGAAACCAGGCCAACGCAATATCTCTGTCAGAAACGCTGGCGCTCCACCTGCTGGTCAAGCTCCGTTCTTTCTTTGGGTAGAACCTAGTTAACGAAACTGTTACGTCCCAATAACAAGCCCGAGCAGCTGTTTATTCTGTTCGGGCTTTTCTGTCTGTAGGTCTCACCAGCATCTAAAACTCAAACGGCTCAAGCTAAAGAGGCAGACGATACCAAGGCAAACTGATAACCCGCATTTTGTGGCGCTCAAGCGGCGCGCTGCCTGCGCACTCACTTGGTCGCTAGTCATTGAATTCTGTGAGTTCCGCCAGCACAAAACTAATGAGGCTCTAAGGTTGGTGCTGGCCTCATCTCTGTTTAGGACAGTCATCAACCCACACCGCTTGGGATTGGGCCTAAAAGTCACTAAAGATTTCAGGCCAATTAAGAAATAGAGAAAGAGTGATGTTGAAACAGCCCATTCTCACGGCCTGTTTCAACGAGTTCTAAAAGAAGCCTATTCCGAAGGATCCGGTCCCGCCATTCCAAATATGAAGCTGTAATCAGAAGCAAAGGTCGGATGCCTTTCTGCATCTGATGAAGCAATCTTCGCATTTGAATGACAAGCGACACAGGTAGTGCTTTGGACATAGGTCTCGAGGACAGTGTTTGCTACTGGAAAGGCGTCAGGGTTCGGTCTAAAGCCTGTTTCGGACAAGGGTGCATGGGGTACGTCACGACCCGCATTCTCGTTGACCGCTGAGTCATTCCAAAGAACGTCAATTAGCCGATAGTACTGATAGACTGAATCAGGATTGGCTTGCCTGATCAGCTCATGGGCTGCCGCGTTGGTTTGCAAAATAGGGTCTTCATTCGTGCTCGGCAAAGAATATTCTCTGGCCACCTGTATTGGGTACGGCAAACACTCGCCAACTGGATTGCCGCCTTCAAAATCAGTGAGCGCATAGGCCGGCGGTGTGTTTGGTTCGCGAGACGTTTTTGTGGGCCCACCTTCCTGCTGGCAAGCGGCTGGAATATCAATCTCCTCGCAGTCAGGATTAAAGAAAGTGTAATCATCAAGGTAGTCCCCGGACTTCACGGCCGATAAATCAGGGGCATTATCGATATGTTCGAAGGTTGCCCAGGTCCAGGATGGTTGTGAGGTTGTCTTATGGAGAATATGCAATCCAACCAAAGCGATTGTGTTTTCGGTACAAACCTGATTGCTTTCACCAACGTCAGTGCAAAAAACACCAGTTGATAGTTTATAGTGGTCCCACTTTGGGTTATCGGGATCGGGAACGGTCAACCATGCGGCTTTGAATTCCATCGCGCCTGTTTGGCCATCGAGCTGTCCCATCGGCAAATCGATTTTCTGACCAGTTTTTGCCGCTTGGTATTGGTTGATCGAGTTGTACAGTTCGTTGGTGTAGAAATAATCGTATTCGTCTTTGTTAACGAAGATTTCATACCAAACTAGATTGCCATCACGGTCTGCTAACCAAGCGATGGCTGGTGCTGCCTCATCTATATCAGACGAAGGGTCGAAATTGTTACCGAGTTTCCCTGGCCGACTGATGACACGAACGTGTTTAGAACTGGTTGTCAGGCTCCTTGGCAGGGATTTAGCGGCCTCCCAGGGTTCCGGTTTGCTGCCGTCTGGTTTCAGGAGGTCATGAACATTCTTGTAGGTTTCAAACACTACAGGACTCATGTCTCTGGGGGTGCCGAATTGAGAAGCAGGAGCCGAGGTGTCGGAAGGCCAATTCACGCCAATAAATTCTTGCCAAGCGAAACAGTTGAACGATTGCTGGTCGCTCAAAACCGTGTCACCGGGAATATCATAAGCGATCGTTGGTGGGTTGAGACAAGGCCAGGTTATTTTTGGACTGTCGGCCAGTGATGTCTGGGCTTGTCCAATCAGTCCTATCGTAAGTGCTGTTAGACCTAGAAAACTACGAAACATAACATAAACTCCTAAATGCCAAACTTTACTGAGACAGAACAGTTAGATTGCCGGGAACTGGAACCTGTACTGCCGCTCCAGGGTTGGTAACCCTCACGCCGTATTGGCCAGGGGTGACTTTGTCGCCGACTTCGATATCCAAAACGTAAACTAAGACGTCATAGAGCTGGTGCTTACCCGTTACATTACCGTCTCCCGGCACATAACTGGACTTGATTGTAACTTTGATACCCTTCTCCACGACGCCATTTGCCGCCACATACTCAATGCTCGCTCCTGGTGACCCTGAGATAACTTCCAACGCCATATCTTTCAGGGCTGTTCCGGGTGTCACTGCAGGCGGCAGCAGCGGGATAGTTGCGGCACTGATTGCAGGTTTGCTAGCAACGGCTTTAAAGGCAGCATTGGTGACCAGCGGTTGGGCCCAAGCATTTGGATTAGATCGAGCGGCAACGGGTGGATAGAACTCGACATCGCCTGGTGGCAAGCCTGGAAAAGCTTCTGCAGCCAAGGCCTGATTAAAGGTTTCTGCGATTTGCGCGCCCCACCAAATGGGCATGCCGCCAATTGTTATATCACTGATGGTGTAGCCTTTTGAGGCTGGAACTTCGAAACGACCATGAAGAATTTGATCATAGTTCGTTCCTGCTTCAGCGGCCAAGCGGCCACGAACTACTGTAAAGAACTCTTCAGCTGGTGTTCCATCCGGTGTTACATAATTGCTGAAATCGGGTTTCTGCATGTAGAGCGCAATGGGGTTTTTCAACGTCAGCGTTGCATTTATGTTGCGGACAACCTGATTGGCTTGGATGCCAATGTTGGGGTCGGAATTTCTAAAGACGCCGCCATATTGCGCTGAGCAAATGTTGTTCATCGGACTGTAATGAGCTGGGCCGAGATTTCGTAAAATGGTGGCAGCTGCACCGAGGTAGATTTCCGCTCCTACCGTGTTAGGAGGACTGGTCAGGTGAACAGCGCCGCCCCCTTCTGACGTAGCATTGTTACCATAGTTCCACTTGTTCAATGGGTTATAATAAGGATTTCCAGCGTAATCTGGAACGACCTTGCCATCTTTATCTGTCAGCTGCAGATCCTTGAGTTCAACTGATGGATGAACCAGCTCGCGGTAGAGTTCTAACACTTTGTTGGGATCAACGTTCCAAAGTGTGAACCAGTATTCCGGGTTTTCAGCAGTGAAATTGATCTTGGTGATCTGCCCCTTTTCATTGCGAGTGACAGCCCACTCATTGTATTCGTCCTTCCAACCTCTGGGGCCTGAAATGTTCGAATTAAACTTCCGCCACTTGCTTTGGGGTTGGGCCCAATTTACGACTGGACATGATTCGGATGGGATTGTCACAGGCACGAAGGCAGATTTATCCATGTCACCGAAAACAGGATGGTTTTTCAGAACGGCATTGAGATTAGATCTAACGATTGCTTCGCTGCTACCTTGCGCCTTTAGCCATTCCTGCATTGCCAGACTGTCTTTGTCCAAACGACCTTCGTCAGCCAGTGGATAAAGTAGGGCCTTATCGAGCTGGTAAGGGTTGTTCTGGCTGGTATTGAAATACCACATCACTTTATTGGGGAACGCAGTCCAGGTGATAGGTTGGTCAACGGAAACAGCGCCTTCTGGAACGCGCGCCGGGTTTTGATAGTTTGGCCGCGGCGCGTCATTGACGTTGGTCCAAGGATTGCCAGTAATGCCCATCTCGGCAAAGGCATTCATGTTCCAATTCCACAACTGCTGCATCCGCGCTTGCTTCTCGGGATCATTTTTGAAATCAACGATATCGCCGGGCGTGCCGTAGTGGAATGGTGCGCGCTGAGCGCTTAACTCGGGGATCGCGATGCACAAACTGGCAACGGCGGTTACTAAGAGCTTGTTTTGCAATTTCATTGCAATGCCTTTCACCTAAAGGAATCAATTGTCAGATATCAAAGACGCAAAGGCGCTGCCCCAAAGAATTAAGGGTGATATCTCCTCCGATAATGCGCCCAAAAAAACGCTTGCGCACCTAGTAGAATTAGTAGGTTGCCTGATTGAGATCTGGATCTAAGCTTTCACAGCTGAATTGAGCCCATTGCCTCGCAAAGTAATTCTAATTGTCTGCTCATTTTGCCCGCTATTTACTTGGAGATTTTTGGCATTGCCTTAAAGTTCGTCTAATCGAAAAATTAGGCAATGCCAAATGACTGACAAAATTCAAATAGCCCGTGAGGGTGGACTGTTAAGCCTTATTATTAACCGTCCTGACAAGGCCAATGCCATGGCCAAGGACATGGTGCTGAAGCTGACCAAAATCTTTCGAGATTGTGCGAATGATGAAGAACTCAGGGTCGTCACTTTGACCGGAACAGGGGAGCGCAGCTTTTGTGGTGGTGCAGACTTAACCCAATTGACCGAGATGACAGGAAACCCTGATGAGGCTGTTTGGGAGGAAATTGCCGAAGCGCTCGCATCTGTCCCTGCCTTAACCATTGCTAAGATCAACGGCGCCTGCATCGGCGGCGGTTTATCGTTGGCGCTAGGTTGTGACATTAGAGTCGCCGTAAATGAGGCTGTCTTTGGCTACCCAGCGCTTCGCAATGGCATTTTTCCAAGTCAGCAGGATTGCTTGCGCTTGCGGGAACTCATTGGCCCAGGCCGCATGAGTTCCATTCTGATGGGTGCTAGCCGGATACCGGCGGAACAAGCCGCTAATTGGGGCTTGATCGAGCATCGATGTGATCGCAACGAACTAACTGCTATGGTGGACAAGCTAAGCCAAGCCGCTCTGTCCGCGCCGCGATTCAATCTCGTGACTATGAAGAAGCTCACAAGAGGTCTGGCAATAAAGGAACACCCAATAAAGGGACAAGAAATCTAGCGCGACTTCATGGTCATCTTGACAGAGCTTCGATATAGTCCATCTCTAAGCAAACAACAGACTAGACAAAAAGTGAGGTTCTATGGGCTGCCAGTTCTATGATCAATGCGAGGGCGGTGCGGGCACTTTCACAGTCGCCATGCCAAAATACACCTTTGGACGTGGTTGCTTGAAAGAAGCCGGTTCGCGTGCCGCATCTAACGGAATGAAGAAGGTGGCCTTGTTTACTGATCCCCATTTGCTCGACGGGCCTTATGTGGCGACAGTCAAGGAGTCGCTGGTTGCTGAAGGGTTGTCAGTCGATACCTTTTCAACCATCCGAATTGAACCGGATGATGATACCGTCATTCTCGCTTCCAAGTTCCTGCGCGACGGTGACTTTGATGGCGTTGTCTCGGTTGGTGGCGGCTCCGTGATCGACACAGCCAAAGCCGCTATGGTCTACTCCATATATCCAGCGGAATTCTCTGATTACTTTGGTGCACCTGTTGGTGCAGGCAAACCTGTGCCTGGTCCAGTGCTGCCTCATCTTGCCTGCCCGACAACCTCTGGAACAGGCAGTGAATGCACGTCAGTCTCTGTAATCCGCATCAATTCTTTCAATACTAAGTTTGTCATGGGCAGCCCTCACCTGTTACCAATTGAGGCTTTGGTCGATCCTTCGGTTTGCGATAGTTTACCCAGCACTGCTGTTGCCTCCACTGGCTTTGATCTGCTTTGTCATGCATTGGAATGTTACACGGCCCGTGCCTACACAACCTGGGGCAAGGTCGATGATCCTCGCAACCGTACCTTCTTGCAGGGGGCTAATCCTTGGAGCGATATGTCGGCGCGCCGGGCATTGGAAATAGTCGGCACTTTTTTGGAACGTGGTGTGGCGGACGCAACAGATGCAGAAGCGCGTGATAACCTCATGTGGGGTGCCTCGCTGGCGGGCATGGCTTTTGGCAATTCTGGAACGCACTTGGCTCACGCTATGTCTTACGGCGTGACGCATCTGATGTCGGACATTACGACAGAGGGCTATCCAGTTGCTTCTCCTTTTATTCCGCATGGTATTTCTGTGGCAGTGTCGGCCCCAGCCATCTTCCGATATTTGGCAGGTGCTCAGCCAGAGCGCCACTTGGATGCTGCTGGTTTTATGGGCGCGAATCATCTCGACGCTGGCGGAGAAGAGGTTGGTGAGGTTGTCGCCAATAGAATTATAGAGCTTATGAAAGCCACCTCAGTTCCGAACGGTATCAGCGCTGTCGGTTTCACAGCATCCGATGTTAAGGCCATGGCTGAGTCCTCGATCCGCCAGAAACGCGCAATTGAAAACGCACCGCGTATCGCTTCGCTTTCCGATATGGAGTCCATCTATACTGATGCTCTTAGCTATTGGTGAGTCGAAATGAAGGATAAGCTGACGAACTTACTATCGCCGCTCACAGTTGGCAAACAGACGATTCGAAATCGGGTTTTGATTACAGGCCACATCCCTGGTCTGGAAGAGAAGGGTCTGGTTACCGACAGCTTCATTGCCTATCACGCCAGACGCTCAAAAGGGGGTGCGGGGCTGCAAATGTCGGGCACTAGTCGTATCCATACAACAGGCCATGCCCATGGTGGCAGAGGCATCGACCTGACCTTGCCCGACGTTGGTGTTGGACTGGCTAAGCTGGCTGAAGCCGTTCATGGAGAAGGCGGCAAGTTTCTCATCCAACTCGGCCATAGCGCTGGCACAATCGACAATGGCGATATAGGTCAACCCTTGTTGGCTCCGTCAGCTGTGCAATCCGATCATATCAAGGTGACGCCTAAAGAAATGTCTCGGGCCGAGATCGCCGAGCTGATCGAAGCTTACAAGAACAGCACGGCAGTTGTCAGGAAAGCAGGATTGGACGGCGTAGAAATCTTGGCGGCTTTCGGTTATCTGCCGGGCTCCTTCTTTTCGCCACTGACCAATCAGCGAACTGATGACTACGGCGGAAGCCTAGAAAACCGTGTTCGTTTCGCACTGGAAGCCGCGGCGGCGGCTAGGGAGGCTGCGGGCCCTAATCTTATTGTTGGTATGCGTATTCCCGGTGATGAGAAGACCAAAGGTGGCTTAAGCAACGCTGACATGATTGAGATAGCGCAAGCTCTCGCGGCTTCTGGTCTGATCGATTACTTGAACGTCACGGCAGGCACAAACAATGACCGCATCATGCGGTTTGAGCACTGGCCGGCTAGTCCGGCGCCGCACGGAGTTTTTGTGCCCTTGGCGACCCAAATCCGGAAGGCGGTAGATATCCCCGTCTTCGTGACAGGTCGTGTCACCGACCCGGCTTTGGCGGACGCCATCATTGCCCGTGGTGACGTTGATATGGTTGGCATGACGCGCGCTCACATCGCAGACCCTGATATCGTGGCAAAAGTAACCGTTGGCGCGGAGGAGACGATCCGGCCCTGTGTCGGCGCAGGTTTTTGTGTTCATCGGGCAGTATCCGGCAAAGTTATTCGCTGTTTCCATAATCCTCAGGCCGCAAGAGAACTTAGTTTCCAGAACGATAAAGCACCATCTAAGGCGAAGAAGGTGGCTGTTGTCGGCGGCGGGCCGGCGGGTTTAGAGGCCGCAAGACTGGCCGCCGAACGAGGACATCAAGTTACACTCTATGAGGCCAGTGATCATCTGGGTGGGCAATTGGACCTTTGGTCTCAATCGCCATTCGCAAAAGAATATGGCCGTTCTCTTGAGTGGTATCGCGGTGAACTGCAACGTCGCCAGATTAGGGTCAATCTCAACCGAGAACTGAGCGCGAAAGATTTGGCCAACATAGAGGCCGATGCTTTGATCATTGCAACTGGCTCTCATGCCAAGGCTATAAACAGCTATGAAGGACTTGGATCTTGTGGCTTCTCGGTTGTCACGCCCGCAAACGTTCTGAGCAACAAAGTTGCCACCTCTGTAGAGCATGCTGTTGTGATCGACGAAGGCGGTGGACGCAATGCTTTGGCCGCGGCCGAAGTCCTGGTTGACCAGGCAAGCAAAGTCACGATCGTCACCGGTGACGCAGCGGTCGCCGAAAACATAGATGGCACCGTCAAAACCCAGCTCTATCGTTTCCTCCTAAGCAAAGGCGCGGTGTTCCGCCCTATGGAAGATGTCAGCGGCCTGGCACCTGGCAAAGTCCTAACCAGAAACATCTACACAAATGAAGCCAATGAAATCATCGAAGTCGATTTGCTGGTAGACTGGCGTGGCAGTGTCGCGCGAACTGATTTAACAGCCAGCGCTGAAACACTGTTCGAAGAAGTTCACGTTATTGGCGACAGTCTCGCTCCTCGCACAGTGCAGCTAGCCATTGCCGAAGGTGCCGAAGCGGCCAGGAAGTTATAGGAAAACAGCAGATGGG
>CAJQQJ010000262.1 GCA_905480445.1 uncultured Alphaproteobacteria bacterium
ATAACCGTCAAAGCAACCGCTATCACGGGCGACAAGTAAGTCAGTTTTTGAGAAGGTTCAGACCTTGCTTCAAGCCGCATGAACATGGTCACCTCCATCACCTGTAATACCGCCCATTAACAAGCCCACTTCTTCCACTGTTGTTTCAGTTGCAAGCCGCGCATCAGAAAGTTTCCCCTCACTGATAACGGCTATGGAATCACTCACTTCGAAAATCTCTTCTAAATCCTGAGATATCATCACAATGGCTGAGCCCTTGGATGCCAGGTCAAGCAAGGCCTGGCGAATGACTGCTGCAGCGCCAGCATCAACGCCCCAAGTTGGCTGACTGACGATGAGAACATCAGGTTCCCTCAACATTTCGCGTCCAAATACAAATTTTTGAAGGTTTCCACCGGACAGCGATGAAGCTTTAGCGTTCTCTTTCGACGCTCGTACGTCAAAGCGCTTAGCAATATCGCCGACGTAGCTCTCTAAAGCACTGTCATCAATCATGCCTCTACGCTGAACAGAAGAAGTGGCGTGAGTTGAAAGAAGACTGTTACGGCTGAGGCTCAAATCACCAACTGCTGCGTGACCATTGCGTTCCTCAGGAATAAAGGCTGCATTGAGTTTGCGGCGCTGATTGATGCCCATCTTGCCGACAGATGCGCCACCAATTGCCACTGCTTCAGGTGTATTTGCTGAAATTTCACCACTAAGGGCACTAAACAGCTCATCTTGACCGTTGCCCGCTACACCAGCAATCCCCAAGATCTCACCGGCTTTCACCGACATTGTGACTGCCTCCAAGTCTGTGCCAAGTGGGTCTTCGGCAGCGACGGTCAAATCATTAGTAGCAAACTTAACAGCCGCCCCATCCACAATACCGTCCGCTTTGCTGACAGAGGCGATTTTGGTTCCCACCATCATTTCCGCTAAGCTGCGAGGAGTTTCTTTGGTTGGATCGCAAGAGTTAACAAGCTTACCGTGCCGAAGAATAGTTGCCGTGTGGCAAAGCCTCTTTACTTCATCCAGCTTGTGGGAAATGTAGAGTACGGAGCAGCCTTCAGAAGCTAGTTTTTCCAAAGTCTCAAACAAACGATCCGCTTCTTGAGGCGTTAGAACCGACGTCGGCTCATCCATGATCAACAATTTAGGATCTTGGAGAAGGCAACGAACGATTTCAATTCTTTGACGTTCACCCACCGACAGCGAATGAACCGCGCGGTCAGGGTCCAGTGGCAAGCCGTAGTTCTCTGAGATCTCACGAACTCTTTGGTTCACACCGCTCATCGCCAAGCTTTTGGGCAGCGAGAGAGCAACATTCTCTCCAACTGTTAAAGCTTCAAAAAGAGAAAAATGCTGAAACACCATCCCAATGCCAAGCTCGCGTGCAAAAGACGGGCCCGTCATTGCAATCGGCTTGCCATTCCACAGAAATTCACCAGCCGTCGGCCGCAACACGCCATACATCATTTTAACAAGTGTTGATTTGCCCGCACCATTCTCCCCTAGGAGAGCATGGATTTCACCAGGCATAATCTTCATCGAGATATCAGTGTTGGCATAAAAATCGCCAAAAGCTTTTGATACCGAGTTAACTTCAAGCAAAGCGGTCACTCTGCTTTCTCCCTTGATCTACCCCATTGGCGGGGCTTTCTTTGTTCTTTTCTCAATAGAGAACTTTGTCTTCCTTGACCATCCAGTCCTGAAAAACCTTATTCGCTTCGTCCAGTTTCATATGCTTTATCGGCAAAGATCGCTGATCCAACGGCAAGGCCACTTGTTCATACAAGAAATCATCGCTGAACCCAATTGCGGCAGCATCTTTCCTAGTATTAGAGAAATAGATCACATCAACACCGGACCAATAAGCGGCAGACAGGCACATTGGGCAAGGCTCACATGACGTATAGAGCTCACAGCCTTTAAGATTAAAAGTACTCATACTGGAACAGGCATTCCTGATAGCAACCACTTCTGCATGAGCAGTTGGATCGTTTGTCGACGTTACTTTGTTGTAGCCTTCAGCAACCACTTTGCCATCTTTGACAACAACAGCACCGAAGGGCCCGCCGTCATTGGCTTCCATGTGATCACGAGACAGTTTAACCGCCGCAGCCATGAATTCCTTATTACACATTCACTTCGTCCATTTGATTAGTCATGGGTTGATTAGCTACTGATTTAAACAAACGTTCTCTCAGTTGTAACAATTGCGCAGCAACAGAAGCAGCTATCGAGGTTGGTTCCTTGCTAGTAATACCACCAACACCAATGGGGCATTGAAACTTGTCGAGTTGGGATTTTGTTAAGCCTGCTGCCGATAAGCGATTGATAAACCTAGTTCTTTTCGTGGAACTTCCAATCAAACCGAGAAACATGCAACTGCTGTTCTGCAAGGCTGAGAGGCATATCTCTAGATCCAGAGCATGATCATGAGTCATGACTAAAACAGCTGACTTCTCAGGTAAAGCATCCAGCTCCTGTGGCGCCGAGGTAAAGGCTTTAGTCGCAATCGAACGCGGCATCAAGGAGGGAAAAATCTCTGGGCGATTATCCAGCCACGTGACCTTTATTGGCAAAGCAGCCAAGGACATAGTTAGAGCTTTGCCTATGTGACCTGCCCCAAATAGAAAAAGTGGCATTCGCTTTTCCGCAAACCGTTCTAAATAACTGTTGTGGTCGATTGGATAAAACAGACTGAGATCTTCAGACAAAGTCGCCAGTAATTCTGGTGACGGTTTTCTACGGACGATCTCGTTGCTATCCTGATCAAAGACAGTCCAATAAAGCGCTTCTGGGTCTTGCAACAAAGCTTGCCATGTTGGCAGTTGTTCCGGCAGGCAAAGCTCAAACTGAAGCGTCATCCTCCCGCCACAGCATTGGCCTAGGTCTGGTCCTAGAACAAAGTCTTTCCGCCAAACGCCTGGTGTATTGCTTTTGGCTTCTTCAATAGCTTGCCATTCCAGTTCGCCACCACCAACAGTCCCAGAAATGCTACCATCAGCCAGAACCAACATGTGAGCACCAGGATTGCGAGGACCAGAGCCTTTCGCCATCACCACGGTTACTAATGTTGCCGTTTCTCCGCGTCGAAGCGCAGCTGCGAGTTGTTCTAGTACCTTAGACAAGGTAACTGCCCTGTCTAAGCGCCATCAAAACAGCCTCTGGTGTCGCTGGCGCATTCAATTTCGGCATGTCACCAATGGCTTCCGCAACCGCATTGGTCAAAGCGGAGAAGACAGAGATGCCAAGCATCAATGGCGGTTCACCAACAGCCTTCGAGCTGTAAATCGTATTTGCCTTGTTCCCATCGCCTTCAAACAGTGCAACGTTAAAAATATCAGGCGTATCCGTGGCAGTTGGGATTTTGTAGGTCGAGGGAGCATGCGTTCTGAGACGCCCTTTGGCATCCCATTTCAACTCTTCTGTCGTCAGCCACCCCATCCCTTGAATAAAGCCGCCTTCAATTTGACCTCTGTCAATCGCGGGATTTAGAGAGTGCCCGACATCATGGAGAATATCAACACGGTCTACTTTGTATTCCCCTGTTAGGCAGTCGATGGTCACTTCTGATACGGCGGCGCCATAAGCAAAGTAAAAGAACGGCTTACCAGTACCGGTCGCCACATCCCATTGGATTTCCGGGGTTTTGTAGTAACCAGTCGAAGACAGAGAAACACGTGCGAAGAGCGCCTTCTTGACCAACTCTTCAAAAGCCAAGCTTTCTTCACCGACGACAACTTGACCATTTTCGAACTCAACTTGATCAGGAGTGCTGTGGAAAAGGGTTGCCGCAAATCCGGCAAGTCTTGTTCTTATTTCGTCAGCAGCAATCTTAGCCGCCATGCCATTCAAGTCTGCGCCAGATGAAGCCGCAGTAGGTGATGTGTTAGGTACCTTCGCCGTCGTCGTCGCAGTTATTTTTACCCGTTCGAGATCAACACCGAATGAGTCAGCGACCACTTGAGCGACCTTAACATAGAGCCCTTGCCCCATTTCTGTGCCGCCATGGTTCAGACCGATAGAACCATCGCCGTAAACATTCACCAAGGCGCCTGCCTGATTCATGTGTGTAGCCGTGAACGATATGCCAAACTTGACTGGCGTAAGGGACAGACCCTTTTTCAAGTATGTGTTGTCGCTGTTGAACTCTGCGATCTCTTTCCGGCGATCTTGATAAGATGCACTTTCTTCCAGCTGTTCAATGAGCTCTGGCGCAATATTATCGAAGACTTCCATCTCATAAGGAGTCTTATTCCTACCTTCATCGCCATAAAGATTGACCTTGCGTACGGCCAAGGCATCCAAACCGAGGCTGTTAGCGATATGATCCATGATCCGCTCAATACTCAACACACCTTGTGGACCACCAAAACCACGGAAGGCCGTGTTTGAGACCGTGTGGGTTCTCAGTCGTCTCGAATGTATTGCAACGGCTGGCAAGAAGTAGGCATTGTCGGAGTGCATCATCGCACGATCAACGATTGCACCTGATAAGTCAGCGGAATGGCCACAACGACCAAGCAGCTTGAGATCCAAGGCTTCAATGCGCCCACTTTTGTCAAAACCGACATCGTAAGAGGCTTCGAACTCATGCCTTTTACCAGTCAGGATCATGTCGTCATCACGGTCTAAGCGGATCTTAACTGGTCGGCTGGTCAGGTTGGCACCAATAGCGGCCAAGCA
>CAJQQJ010000263.1 GCA_905480445.1 uncultured Alphaproteobacteria bacterium
GTCAAGCGCATGAAGTGCTGGATGATCAAGATCGCTGGTGGTCACAAAAAGTTCGGGTTGGCTGACGAAAGGTTTCTGCATGACAAAAGTTACCAAATATTCCAGCCTATGGGAATCCTCTAGTTATGCTGAGGTCTCGATAGGGCTTAACTGATTCGTGAATTTAGTGCATATTTGGGCGGAATTAGAAATAAATAGCAAAAAAATAAATTCGCCGAAAATAAATTGAAATTCCGACTGTAGGATGACCCCGTGTCTATTCGTTCAAAACTGCTAACCAGTTTTACTTCATTTGCTGCTGCCGGACTTGCTTCTGCCTCACTTGCTAATGCTTCTGGGCCAGAAATCGGCGACGACAACTTTTCAGTTACTTTCAATGGCCAGGCATCAATTTCTGTTGGTTATCACCACGGTAACTTGATTGCAGAACCGGCCATCGTTGGCTCGACCTGGAGTTCACCGGGAGCTTTCCTAACGCCGGTGCTTTCTGTGATTCTTGGTGGCGGGCCGTTGGTGGCAACGGATCTTATTGGCGACAAGTCCAGCTTTACTAACATGTCAACGCAATATACTCGGTTCGGCTTCACGGCTCAGGGTGATTCAGCCCTAGGTGCATTCAAGGCTAGAATCGAAGGCGATTTCGTTACAACAGCAGGAAACGTTGCAAACACTGGTTCTGCTGGTGACGCCTTCCGCATTCGTCACGCTTACGGTGAAGTAGGACCGATCCTAGCAGGTCAAACGCAATCTCTTTGGAGTGATGGACACTTCTACGTCTCCGGATGGGACTGGAACGGTGACGTGGTCAGCCCTGGTAACAACATCGCTCGCAAGCAACAGTTGCGCTACACACACAGCTTTGCAAGCGGTGCCAAGTTGGCGGTCGCGATGGAAGCTGAAAGCGATACTGCTTCAGCCTTCTCAGGTACTGGCGCTATTACGCCAGACCAAAAGTTCTTTGACTTGACTGCAAACCTGCAGACCCAAGTCGGAGCCGCGGACGTCACTGTTTCTGCGATCTACTCCTTTGAAGACGATGCATACGACGTTGTTCCCTTCCTAGGAGCGATTGGTATTGATGGCGAGTCCTACGCTGTTGCAGCTTCGGCTCGGCTACGATGCCTCTTGGCAATGTGGATGCAGGTATCATGGCTGTTTACAGTGACGGTGGTGCTGGTATGGGGCGCATCAACAACACAGGCGGCATGGACACATCTTGGGGCTTCGGCGGCAGTTTAGCTGGTCAGTTCAATGAGACTTTGCATTGGCAAACAGGCGCATCCTACGCTGAGACTGAAATCTTTCACATTGACGCTCTGCCAATTGATATGACCCGAAAGCACGTCTATCTAACGGGCGGCGTTGAATGGAAGCCAATCCCTCAGTACTCTGTCATCGGACAAGTGATCTATGAGAGTGCGGAATTCGGCATTGATATCCCGATCATACCTGCGTCCGCTGACACCAAGGGTGAGGCTGTGACTGTCATGGGTACTTGGATTTACCGCATGTAAGGGTTGAGCACTAAAGCCCTGACGCCTTGAGGTGTAGGCTGTTCAAATAGACAAAGAGCCGGGTTGATCAACAGATCGCCAGGCTTTTTTGTTGAGGAGCCTGAGCCTTTGACTTAAAGCTATCCGCTATGAACCAACCAGACTCTCTTCCAGCATTTAGAGCCCGTCCCGCATGGTGGGGTACTGCGCCAATCTCACTATTAGCCGACGTCCAGCAGCTTTTCAGAGACAGTTCTGATCCGATGGACGAGCTCGATTTTTGGAACGGCCTCCTTGAGCAGATAAAGGACCTGTCAGAGCTCGAGCGGGCAGACGTTGAATTCTACATCGTCAAATCAATCGCTGGAGCGGATATTCCGGGCGTTGGCCTGGATGAACTGACCGCGATCCATGAGCAGGTCTGGGTCGAGTTGGAGATTGAGTTTCAATGGACCAAGAACCAGGCTTGGCTAAAGGAACTGATCTCTCAAGGGGACTTCACAGATCAGAGCCAGAGCTTTGAGAAATTGATGCAACCTTTGACCCGCGTGAAGGGCCAGGTGAAAGCCAAGATGGCAAAGCTGGCCACACCCCAGCCGTCTTACTCAAGCCCTTTCACGATGGAAGAGGTTCCCAGCAAACCAGCGCGCCCCTCTTTCTGGGAAGCCAAATCCGCCGCCAAACGAGAAGCAGAAAGAAAAGCAATGGACAACCCTGGAACCAGCAACCTCACTATTTTGCTCATACTGGTTGCGATCGTCGTTTTGATCGCAGGCTATTTCCTTTGGGCCGCTGGAATCATCAGTATTTTTTAGAATCTATCTCAGCAAAGTACCCTAGGCCTGAACCGTAAACCTGACCTCAAATGAGTGAGCTTGCGTAGTTCAGCACTTTTTTTCTTTGGTAAACCCTCTGTTCGGTTTTCTTTGAACTTGCTCGCCTAAATGGTTCCTAGTCATTTGATTTTATTGAAATAATGTGAAATACCCCATAAAAGCACTTACTGATTGTGTTTATTGGTATATTAAAGATATCAAAAATAGTATTGACTTAAATGCCTGATTCCTCATAAGAAACTTAGTCGACGAGAACAAAACAAAAACAAAAGGATGGAGTAATGAAAACTCTCTTCACTCTCATCGTGACGGTTTCAGTGGCAATTGGCTTCAATGTCGCTATCGTCAATGCCGAGGATCAATCGGGCGCAAACCAGCAGGTAGAGAACGATCCAGATGTGAGCGGCATAATTGAGACCTGCACCAGCGGCAGCTGCAACTCTTTGACGTTAGAAGGCAAGGGAGTCAGAACGCTGGCGTCCCTAAGCGACATGACTTGGGTTGAAGAGCTTTGGTTAGAAGATGTTTCAGCGACCGATCTAGCCGCTCTCAGCACAATGACGGGCTTGAGAGAGCTATTCATCTACCGCTCCAAAATAGCAGCCCTTCCAGATATGTCGCAGCTATCCTCCATCCGCCGTGTTGTCATCGATGGATCAGAGATTTCCGATGTATCGACCCTGGGTGATCTACCCTATCTCACCATCTTGGCAATCAAGAACAGTCCGGTGGAGAATATCGAGCCTATTGGTCGGTCCAAGCGATTACGACAGTTTGTGCTTGATGGAACCCAAGTGCGAAACCTCAATCCGCTGCAGGATTTAAAGCAGTTAGAAATCCTGCATATCAAAAACAGCCCTGTAACCTCGTTGGCTGGTCTGGAAGGGCTGGAAAAATTGGAGACGCTGGTTCTGAGCCACGTTCCTGTCAGTGACCTCTCTCCACTGTTTGGACTGAACCGCCTTGAGGTCATGAGGCTCAGGCATACCAAAGTGACAGACTTGCGACCAGTCTTGGCTTTAGAGGAAACCGGTGTTGACGTTCTCACAACACCGAAGATCATAGGCAGAGCGGTCGGGGAAAGTGATAACAGCGTTGAGGTCAAAGCGCTTCTCACGAAATGTATTGAAGAGCGCTGTCGAATCCTTACCCTTGAAGGCGATGGAGTTCGTGATCTCACACCGCTCCAAGATATGGTTTGGGTGAACATGCTGGTATTCGCTGAGGTTGCGACCACGAATTTTTCTCACGTGCGTAGAATGAAGAGACTTCAAGCTATTGTGCTTTTGGATGTGGAATTGGATAGCTACGCGCCTATGGCTGGTTTGATGTACCTCAATCACATTCGGCTTTCGCGGACTCCGTTTGAAACGAAAGATGGATCAAAATTGACAGATCTTTCAAAGTTAAAAGCAATTACTGTCTTTGAAACTGGGATCAATGATTGGAGCAGCTTTTCGCAGCTCTCAGAGCTTGAGACGTTATCCGTATACAGTGCTAAACCCGATGATATGGAGGCTTTGCAGCACTTAGCCAATGATGGTGTTGACGTTCTAGCCGCTCGTGGGGCAGACACTGAACTCATAAAAATAGAACCTCAACAGGCCAAAAGCGACAGCGAGATACCTGGAAATGATCAGCGAATAAATCTCCAATTGTTTCGATGCATACTCACTAAATGCGATGAATTGATACTTAAAGGCAAAGGCGTTCGTAACCTCACCGAAATTTATCTCGCTTCAAAGCTCAAAATTTTGTTTCTCTCAGACAGTGAAGTTCACAGCTTAGCGCCACTCGCAAAATCTAAGTCTTTAAGCACGCTTGCATTGTCAGACACAAAAATCAAAAACCTCGATGAATTGTCTTTGCTCGACAACATCAAAGTCTTGGCTCTTATTAGTCAGCAGATTAGCGATTACTCACCTCTGCTAAAGATGAAATCACTCGAGATTGTTGATCTCAGATACATTGACGTCAAAGATCAACGCACAGTGAAAAAACTGAGGGAAAAGGGTGTTAAGGTTTTGACTAAGTAAGGCGGCATCGAGATTTAACTGAACTGTCGTAAGGGTTGTGGTCAAAGGCATAGAAATTGTCAGCAAACAGCGGTGGTCAGGTTTGACTATTGGGAGAATTCAAGTGAAACTGAAGTCTTCGACAACCTGTCCACTGCTTAGGCCTCAACCATGACCCAGTCCATTTTCTCTAGTGACCATAAAGAGCAACCCTGGTGGTGGGAGGCGGCGCCTAGGCCAGCGGCGGATGAAACCGTGCTGCCTCGAACCGCTGATGTGCTGATCATCGGGTCCGGTTACACGGGCTTGAACGCCGCAATTGAAACGGCGAGAGCTGGGCGACACACGGTGGTTGTCGATGCCGAGGCCGCCGGTTGGGGCTGTAGCTCACGCAATGGTGGTCAGGTGTCGCCATCGCTTAAGTGGTCCTATCACGAAATGATCCCGCGCTTCGGTGAGAAGAAAGCCCATGCAATCGCCATGGAGGGCCAGCGGGCACTTAGCTGGATCGAGGACTTCACCCGTGGTGAGGGCATTGATTGTGATTTCGATGTTGTCGGGCGGTTTCACGGTGCCCATTCCCCTCGGCAGTATGATGCCTTGGCTCATCGCATCAAGCCTTTGCCACCAGAGCTCGACATTGGGGCCTACATGGTGCCCGCTGCAGAGACGCGCAGCGAGATGGATACAGACTATTATCACGGTGGTATCGTCTTTCCCAAGCATGCCTCTCTGCATCCCGGCAAGTATCATCTGGGGTTGCTGTGAGTGGCCAAAGCCGCTGGCGCAGAAGTTGTCTCCTATTGCAAAGTTGATAACATCGCGCGTGATGGTCAGGACTTCTTGGT
The DNA here is from genome assembly GCA_905480445.1 of uncultured Alphaproteobacteria bacterium. Classification (GTDB taxonomy): domain Bacteria; phylum Pseudomonadota; class Alphaproteobacteria; order UBA7985; family CAJQQZ01; genus CAJQQZ01. The sequence goes on from CAJQQJ010000263.1 coordinate 5,193, forward strand.
TCAAACGGCCAAGGGTTTGGTGCGGGCGAAAGATGTCATCGTTGCGACCTCCGGCTACACTGGGCTGACTGTGAAGTCGCTTTTGCCCTGGCACCGCCGCCGGGTCATTCCTATTGGCTCCTACATCATCGCGACCGAACCCTTGGGCGAAGACCAGATCAACCGCCTGATGCCAAACAACCGCGTCAATTCTGACACGCGCAAGATGGTGGTCTATTACCGCCGTTGTACTGAGGGTAAACGCATCCTCTTTGGTGGCCGTGTCGCGATCTCAGAGAGTGCCGCATCCAATGCCGCACCTGCGCTGCACAAGGAGCTGTGCCGCATATTCCCAGAGCTGGCCACAACCAAGATCACGCACTCCTGGATGGGCTTTGTTGGCTATACCTTCGACAGCCTGCCGCACATGGGGATCAAAGACGGCGTGCATTACTCTATGGGTTACTGCGGCTCCGGCGTGTCACTGGCCTCATACTTCGGCAAACGCATCGGCCAACGTGTCCTCGGCCACCCAGAAGGCAAGCGCCCACTGGAAGACGTCGAGTTCGAAACCCGCTTCTACTACGGCGGCAAACCCTGGTTCCTAGAGCCCTCAATCGCCTACTTCCGCTGGAAAGACGGCAGGGGGTAGGGGGAGCGTCCTACTTGGTGGTTGTTTCGACCCTAGTGATGTGCGCGAACTCAACTTACTTCCCCGCATTTATTGCGGGGTCCAGGGCTCACGCGAAAGAGATG
>CAJQQJ010000264.1 GCA_905480445.1 uncultured Alphaproteobacteria bacterium
AGTGCACTGGGGTTTTTAGGGCGGACTGAGGAAGCGCTGATTGCATTTGAAAAGGCCAACAGCGGCAGCCCCAACGATCCTTTACGATTCGTTTGGTATCTTGGGGTTATGAACGCGCAGTTTGCCGATGAAAACTATCTGAAATGTGTTGAAGCAGGTGAAAGGGCCATTCTACTAAAGCCGAATTTTTACGGCGCCTACTTCATTTCAGCCGCCACACTTTCCTATCTAGGGCGCGGTGAAGAGGCGAAAGAAGCGGTTGAAATCGCTTGCAAATTTAATCCAAAGCTTAATCTAACATCGGTAGCTCGAAACCCGATGTATGTTCGCAGCGCAGATATTGACCGATTGCTAGAAGGTCTACGCCGGGCTGGTTTGAGAGAATAAAGAGTTAAATAATCGGGAGCTCTGCCTTCACAGCCTCAAACACGGCCTCGACATGTCCAGGAACTTTGACCTTTGGCCAGATTTTCTGGATCTGTCCGTCAACGTCGATCAAGAATGTTGTGCGCTCGATGCCCATGAACTTACGGCCGTACATGGATTTCTCTTTCCAAACGCCGTAGTCTTCGCAGGTGGTGGAATCTTCGTCTGAAGCAAGCGTGAAGTTCAGATCGTATTTGGTTTTGAACTTCTGATGTGATGCGACAGAATCTTTGGACACGCCAATGATCTGTGTGTTCAAACGGGCGAACTCGGTTTGTAGTTCGCGAAAGCCATTGGCTTCTTTCGTGCAACCGGGTGTGTCATCTCTTGGATAGAAATAGAGCACTACATTGCTGCCCTTGAGATCAGAAAGCGAAAGGCTTTCTCCTCGATCGTTTAGCATGGCAAAATCAGGTGCAACTTGGCCTTCTTCAATCATCTAATTCATTCCCTAATCTGTTCCAAACAGGCCCTTCCTCAATATCGTGAATGAGTGAGGCCTTTTCCGCTTCATCGGCGATCAAACTTTTGTAAACAAGACTAATCGCATCGCAAAGCAAATGGATCTTAGGCTTCGCCGTTTCAAGGTCCTGACTGTCGAAAATGGAAGCCAAAGCCAACTCTGTACTGTTTGTCACATCTGCAAAGTTTGCATTAGGACCTGTAGACAGTCGAACCACCGCCTGAAACCCGACGAACTTGTACCAGGCCTCCTTCAGGAGGTTTGCTTGATCGTTGGTTAAGGCAGCCATTTTGGGGAGTGCGCTGATGAAATCATCAATGTTATGCCTTATCGTTTCTGGATGGTTTGCTGACAAACGTAAATGTAGGAACTGAACCACAAACTCGAGATCAACCAACCCACCAGTGTATGACTTAACATCCAATTCATGATGAGCTCTATTCTCAAAGATACGTGTTCTCATTCGGTCGACATCTTGGACCAAGTGCATCACTTCGCGTGGTTTTTGCAGTACTTCGACAATAGTTTCTTCGATAGCAGTTTTCTGGTCTGGGTCAGCAAGAACGACGCGAGAGCGGGTGAGGGACATGTGTTCCCAGGTCCATGCCTGCTCTAAGTGATAGCGTCTAAAACCATTCAAACTGACGGCCAGCGGCCCTTTGCTACCGCTTGGACGTAACCTCATGTCAACTTCGTAAGCAACACCCTCGGCCGTTGGAGCCGTAATGGCGGAAATCAATCGCTGTGCCAAACGACCAAAGTAAAGTTGTGACGCAAGAGACTTGGGGCCGTCACTCATCTCGTTAGGGTCAAGATCAGGTGCGATAAAAACCAGATCAAGATCTGATCCTGGGCTCATAATGCGCTCGCCCAATTTGCCAAATGCCAACACTGAAAGCCCCAAGCAAGGAGCGTCATCTGGCACCAAATCGAATTTACCGTGTTTCGCGACGAACTCCACCCTAACCAAATTTGCCAATTCAGTGAGTACAATCTCGGCGATGTGAGCTAGCCAAGGTGCCCAGTCACGTGGAGAGGTAATGTTGCGCAGGATATGCAATGAAACTTGAAAGACTCTGTCGCTTTTCCAGCGCCTAATAATGGACAGTGAGTCTTCGTAGTCCATCGATGCGGACAACAGCGTGTTCAGTTCTTCTTGCAGATCGTCGTGGGATGGAAGCCCATCAAAGAACCGTGGTTCAAGCACCGAGTCTAACAAAGCAGGCCTGGCCGAAAGTTTTTCTGCCAACTGCGGCGCGCTTGAAAGGACATCAATCAAAAGAGACAATAGGGCTTTGTTGTTCGCAAGAAGCGTAAACAATTGGATCCCAGAAGGCAGGCGCTCTAACAGTCTATCAAAAGAAGCAAGCGCTGAATCTGGTTCAGAGCAAAGGGAAACTATCTCTAGAAGTGACGGCAGAAGCTTGGCCAACACTTCCCTTGAATGATCGCTTTTCAAAACTCTATAGCGACCCTGTAACCAACCCTCAATGATAAGAGCTGAATTTGAAGGATCAGTAAATGACTTAGCCTCTAAAACCTGAGATGCGCGGCCAACACCATCCGGGGTTACAATAATTGAGGCAAGCGATCTTAGCGCTTGGTCTTCGTCAGAGCTACTTTCAGCCAAGGAAGAACCGGCGATTCCAGAAACAAAGTGGTCGTAATATCGGATAACTCTTTCTCTGTGCATCTGTACCGTCGTTTCGAATTCCGCCAGGGAACTCGACCCACAAAATGACGCGATCTGTTCTAGTTCGCTTTTGTCATTCGGCAACGTATGGGTTTGATGATCTTCCTTCATTTGAAGCCGGTGCTCAACAAGGCGGAAGAAACTATATGAGTGATGAAGCTCCGCTCTACAGGTTTCATCTATCAACCGAAATTTCTGTAAAGCGTCCAGACTTTGTAAAGTACCGAGAGTTCGCAGTGCAGGTTGGCGACCGCCCCACAACAATTGATGGCTCTGAGCAAAAAATTCGATTTCGCGAATGCCGCCGCGCCCCAGTTTAATGTTCAAACCGGCTAAGGCGGAGGAGGAACCGGTAGGTAACTTTCTCGCTTCAGTGTCGTCAATCTGCAGCTTAAGCTTCCTGATTTCCTCCAACGCAACGAAATCTAGATTACGCCGCCAAATGAAGGCCTTCTGGTTAGTGAGGAACTGCAGCGCAGCCCTTTCGTCACCTGCCATGTATCTGGCTTTGATAAAGGCTGCACGTTCCCAGGTTCTTGCCACGGACTGATAATAGTTCTCTGCCGCCTCAACCGGGATCGCATTGGGTGTCGCAGATGGATCTGGCCTTAGTCTCAGGTCTACACGGAACGTGAAACCGTCAGCAGTCCTCTCTTGGAGCGTACTGGCCAGATCCTTGACTATACGCGGCCATAGCTCACGCTCGCTATAACGCCCTGGAAAACTAGCCAAATTTGATTCATAGAATGCAATGAGATCGATATCGCTTGAGTAGTTGAGTTCGCAGCCGCCAAGTTTACCCATGCCCAGAATAAACAAGCCATGTCGGTCTTCGGATCCAAGCTTGAGCAGACCTTTCTCAACAGCCAAATCGATATGATAATCTGTTGCCGTCTCGATTGCCTTTTGTGCAAATACCGACAGCCACTGCGATACTTCGATGGCAGTCCAGTCTCCGCAAATGTCGGCAAGGCTCGCAATCAATGACAAACGTCGACGATTTCTCCGAAGAACTGCTTTCAGCTGGTCAAGGTTTAGGCCGCTTTTACTGCTCAGATTGATAGCGTCAATCGTGTTTTGCGCTTCAATTTGCCAAACAAGACTGCCTAACTTGAAGAAAATGTCCGGAAAGGCCGAAAATTGAGAGGTCAAAAATGGACTGTGCCTGATTATTGTCTCAATCGCTTGATATCTGGAAGATGTGAGTGATCTAATCCATTGCTTTTGTGGCGGAATTTCGCCGAACGCGGATTCGTTATTTTCTTCCACTAGGGAAGCAAATAGATTATCAGAAAGCATTGATATTGGTTTTCACTGAGATTTATCTAACTATAGAATAATTTGAAATGAAGTCATAGCAAGTCCAAACGTTGGACCGGAAATTGCGTTACCCTTTATAGGTTCTTCAGGGTTGAAGTAGAACAAGTGAAACAAGTTAGCCGTAAAGCCTTCTATCTCACGATAGAGAACCTAGCACTTGCCGGAGTGTTGCTGACTTTGGCTGTCTTGGCTTTACTGTGGCGTCTCAATCAAGCACCGCTGGATGTATCTTTTCTAAACAACCAAATCGTTCATTCTCTTAGTACCACTTATCCTTCGTTAGATGTGAGCCTCAGGAAAAGTGAAGTCCACTGGGAGGTCGACGAACACGAAGCAAGACTAGAGCTGCACGATCTATCATTAACCGATAAGGTGAGTAACGAAGAGGTTTTGCGTTTGCCCCGTGTTGATGTTTCAGTTGCGTTAAAACCGCTGGCTGTTGGTCGCATTGTTCCAAGCGAAATTATCATCGATAGCGCCCAACTTGACCTAACGCGGAATGAAGCCGGAGGAATTGCCCTTGGCTTCGCAAGCGGAAACGACGCTTTGGTCCTGGTTAACGAAAAGGCCAACATCAATCAAGATGACACTGTTGGTTCTGTG
>CAJQQJ010000265.1 GCA_905480445.1 uncultured Alphaproteobacteria bacterium
CATAATGCGGGTGCAAGCTTCTTGGCGGCGTTCTGGTTGGTCGGAAGGGTCGGCCATTCGTGCAAAGGCCAAAGCCATATTGCCCAAGGGCATACCAATCGTTGGAATACCACAGCCATCGATGCCGCGTGGCGAGGAGATTAGATCAAGGCCAGACATCTGTTCCAAAATACCAAGGATCGATTGCTGCACAGGATGACCGAATTTGATGTAGCCCTCGGTGTCATAACCCATGGCTTTAGCGGCTGTGAGGAAACCTGTATGCTTGCCAGAGCAATTGTTGTGAATAGGTTCTGGCGTGATGCCAGACCTCACAAACTCGATTAGCTGTGGTTCGCGAAAGGGAAAATGCGGGCCACATTCAAAGTCGTCACGCGTGCAACCAATCTTTTCAAGCCAGTTTTCGACGGTCGCAATGTGATCAGGCTCAGCGTTATGACTGGCACAGGAAAGAGAGATCTCCTTGTCTGTCAGGCCGAACTTGTCAACGGCACCTGATTCCATCATCGCTAAAGCCTGCAATGGCTTGATCGCGGACCTGGGATAAACCTCTTGAAAAACGTCACCCAGCGCGACCAACATCTCGCCTTTAACATTGGAAACAGCGATGGAAACGCGGTGGCGACTTTCAACCATGTCACCACGGTGAACTTCGACCAAAACAGGCGCTTCTTTTTTTGGCGTTGCATCAAGCATAGCTTCTCTTTTTCCTTTGTGCTAATCGCGGTCGCGTAGTGCCTCTGTTGACAGTGGCATAGAGGTTAACGGACGACGTTTGAAGCATCTTTTGATGATTCGAACAAGGACTAGCGACCAAGGGGAGCGCAGGCTGCGTGCCGCTTGAACGCAGGTAGGGGCACGAAGGGACCCGAATGATATGCGCGGTTATTTTGCAATGGGGGCAGAGGGAATTTCCAAGTCCCGCAATCTGGGTAATCTAATGCGCTCGGCCCATGCCTTTGGCGCGTCATGGGTTTTCACCGTTGATGCCATGCACGAAGAAAAAGAACTCCGTCAGGCTGACACATCAGGAACGGAAGGTTCGGTACCGCTCTACAACTTTGATAACTTGGATGCCATGATGTTGCCCAAGGGCTGCGCTTTGGTTGGCATTGAGTTGACCGATGACGCCATTGAACTGCCATCCTTCCGACATCCTAGACGCGCCGCCTATGTGCTAGGCCCAGAACGCGCTTCCTTGTCAGCGCCAATGGTTGAACGTTGTGACCTGATCGTCAAGATCCCAACCAAGTTTTGCGTGAACGTCGCCATCGCCGGTGCGATCGTCATGTATGACCGCGTCAAACAACTCGGCAACTTCCCAGCGCCACCCGTCAGCCCCTACGGCAAGGTCGACGCCGCACCCGAACACATCCACGGCCAGCCAGTGTTACGACGGGCTGGTTGGAAGAAGAAGTGACAACAGCTCTGCGGGCTGAACTGGATCAAGTTGTTAAAAAAGCCTACGATGTGTTCGGTGTCTACCGTATCGAAAGTCCGTTGGGAGCCTGCACCCAATGCTGCCTTACACCTGACGAAGAACAACAACTGCTGAACACGCCAGTTGAAGAGATTTCTTTCGAATTGATGGCTTTGTGGTTTAGCGCCGCTAAGTCTATCGAAGAAAACAGGATCGCACCAAAATATTTTCTTCCGCGAGTCCTTGAGCTAATCAGCCAACGGTACGACCCTACTATCGTTCCCGAACAGGTATTCCAGGATGTTGCAATGGAAGACAACTCGGTTCAGGGTAAACTTGAAACTGAAGTTATCAGTTCGTTCTGCAATAGGATTATATGCGACCGGCTTAAAGTTTATGATCCCGGAAAAGGACTCACAATCCTAGAACTATTGGAGATGGCGTGGTTTGGGCGTGTCGACATTTTACCATCCCTAGAACTTTGGAAACTGACGAACACAAAAGAAGCAGCTCTATGGTTTTGGTTCATGTTCTCAACCTATATCGAATTTCGAAATGGTTTTTCAAAGACAATAAATTGCAATACAAGAATATCTTCAGCGAGCAAGTTCGACGCAATATTAGACTGTTGGCTGAACGATTTCGATACAGTGGATAAATTCGTTCAAAAGCTTCAATTGGTGCGCAAATCGGATTTTGATAGAAAAACCGTGGAATGGGAGGACTTTCGTATTTTTCTTTCCAATTTTGAGAAATTCTGCCGACAGTAAGCCGTTAAACTGCTCCCAGTGCAAGCATATCGTTTCCATTAAAAACTCGGTGAACTGTCCTCCACCGCGCCAGCAAAGATCGAGGGTGAATCTTAAAACCGGTTCCGCTTTTGACAAGTTGCCTCTACAGCGAGCATGAAGTTATAAGGGAATGGGAGACTAGACTTTTGCCAAATAGATCGTTTGGGTGAAATCTCGATCTTGAAGCGGGTTGAAGAAGGTTACTTCTTCGCCTCGGGCCATGCCAAAAGCTGTGCTGAGTTTTTCTACAAAGGTTGGATCTGGCCGATCATTGGACCAGAGCCCAAAAACACCACCGGGTTTCAGATGCTTTGAGAATTTGGCCAGATTTTCTGTTTCATAGAAGGAAGCGTTGGCCGAATTCAGCCAGAAGTCCGGTGCATGGTCAATGTCTACCAGAATGGCATCGAATTGGCGTTGAGGCAGGGTGCTATCGAAGCCTTCTTCTGACAAGGCCATTTTAAAAAAGTCTCCTAAGATCAGAGATGTCTTAGGGCTGTCAGCAAGCTCTGTTCCCATGGGCAGTATCCCAGCTTTGTGCCAATCGATGACGGGCTCCAGAGCATCGACAACCAACAATGACCCAACCCGCTGATCAGTTAGCACTGCCTGAGCCGTGTAGCCTAGACCGAGCCCACCAACAACCACGTCTAACCCATCGCCTTTCAGTTCACCAAGGCCCAGATCAGCCAAAGCGATCTCAGACGTCGTGAACAAATCGGACATGAGATGCTCATCACCCAAAAGAATTTCGATCACATCAACATTGAGGCGTAAATCTCTGCGACGGCGCAAGGACACAAGCCCGATGGGCGTATGGCGGTAGTCCAATTCTTCGAAAAG
>CAJQQJ010000266.1 GCA_905480445.1 uncultured Alphaproteobacteria bacterium
GATTACATGTACATGGACGGCGCAGGCTTTGAACAGATCGACAAAGCGCTCGTAGATTTTGGTTTCGCAATGGGTCCGTTCGCCGTTTCTGATCTGGCCGGTTTAGACATCGGCTGGGCAACAAGGAAGCGCCTTGCCAAAACCAGATCTAACCGAGAGCGTGTGGTCAACATATCCGACCGCATCTGCGAGAATGGTTGGTTTGGCCGAAAAACCGGCAAAGGTTTTTACGTATATGAAGGCCGCGACAGCCATCCCAACCCAGAGATCAAAGCCATCGAAGACAGCGAACGCGCGGCCGCTGGTGTGACGCCACGTAGCTTCACTGATGAAGAAATCGTCGACCGTTACATGACAGCAATGATCAGTGAAGCCGCCCGGGTTGTAGAAGATGGCACAGCGCTTAGACCAATCGATGTCGATGCTGTCTTCCTCTTTGGCTATGGTTTCCCGCGCTTTAGAGGCGGCCCACTACACTATGCCGATCATCTAGGAGCAGCAGAGATCGTTCGTCGGATCGAACTATACGCACAAGAAGATGACTACTACTGGCAAGTGCCAGACATCCTTCGCAAGATGGCAACAGACGGCAGCAGTTTCGCGGATTTAAACTAATCAGACGGCGGTCAGGCCGCCATCGATTGAGATTGTTTGACCTGTCATAAATGAGTTTGCCGGGTCACAAGCCCAAACCATGGCCTGAACGATTTCATCGGGTTCGGCCACGCGGCGCATGGGCACGCGGGAGGTGATCTTAGCAAAGGCCGCTTCCCGGTCGATTCCCTGGCGATCGCCCATTTCATCCGCCATGTCGGTGAAAAGAGGCGTCGTTGCGAAAGACGGGCAGATGGCGTTTACACGCACGTTTTTACGCGCGACCTCATCGGCTGCTGACTTGGTCAAACCAACAACGGCATGCTTTGAAGCGGCATAAGCCGACATCATCCCAGCTCCCACAACACCCGCAGCAGATGCAACATTCAAAATCGCCCCAGAGCCGCGTTTGACCATCCCAGGCAATTGATGTTTCATGCCGAGAAAAACACCACGCGCGTTAACCGCCATCACGTGGTCATAGAGTTCGGTGTCCAACATAGTAATCGGCGCCATTGCATGACCAATGCCCGCATTGTTGATGGCTATATCAATCCGGCCAAAATGCTTAATTGCTCGACCGATATGGCCGGCTATTTGGCCTTCTTTGGAGACGTCGACCTGGTCTGAGATAGCGTCATACCCAGCGTCGGTCAGCTTTTTCTCAATTGCTGCGACACCGTCTGCATCCCAGTCCGAAAGAACCAGTTTAGCACCTTGCGCCGCGAAACGTTCGGCAGCCAAAGCGCCAAAGCCGCTGGCGGCACCGGTAATTTGTACCACCAAATTCTCAAATCTTCGCTCTGTCGTCATAGTCTTTGTTTCCTTTAGCTAAGCGCCTTTAGACCTTGATGTGCGAAGGCTTTTACGAATTCACCCATTTTAAGAGCACGTTCTGGATTAGAGGCGTTGCCGTCCAAGGCACGTTTTTTCACGCCTTGGATTACTGCAGCCATACGGAAAAAGCAGAAGGCCAAACAATAGCCGAAAGAGTCAATTGAGTTGATCGATCGTCGCTTGCAGTAGGCCTCAACGAACTGCTCGTCTGAGAGTAAGCCAAGCGCCGCTCTATCAACACCAGCCAGGCCTCGCCCCTCTTCGCCCGGAGGCATATGCCACTGCATGATGATAGATGCTAGGTCTGCGTAAGGGTGCCCTAGCGTAGAGAGTTCCCAATCCAAGACTGCGAGACATCTAGTGCTGTCGCTATCAAACATCATATTGTCGATGCGATAGTCACCGTGTACCAAAGTTCTCTGCCCATCATCAAGGGCTTCCCTTTGCGTCAACTCTTCAATGAGCATATCCATCGGCTCAATAGTTTCCGTCTCAGAAGCTCGGTATTGTTTGGACCAACGTCCGATTTGGCGTTCAAAGTAGTTCCCAGGCGGGCCGTAATCTTCAAGACCGACTGACGATAAATCGATCTGATGCAAAGCCGCGATAACGCGGTTCATTTCATCAAAAATTCCTGAGCGTTCCTGATTGCTTAGATCCTGCAATCTCGGATCAACAAAGTTACGCCCTGGCACATAGTCCATGACATAAAACATTGAGCCTGTGACAGCGTCATCACTGCAAAGAATATGCATTTTTGAGACAGGAACGTCACTCCCAGCCAAAGCCGACTGAACCCGAAACTCCCTGTCAACTGCGTGAGCGGATTTCAGCAAAACACCCGGCGGTTTGCGGCGCAAAACATAATTCCCTGAACCTGCTTTCAACAAGAACGTTGGGTTCGATTGCCCTCGCGAGAACTTTTCGGCCTCAATAGGTCCTTTGAAACCAGGCAAATTAGTCTCGAGATAACCTTCTATGGAAGCGAGATTCAGTTGGGCGGCGGCATGGCTGTCGGACAAATCAAGTCTCCATTAACTATAGGTCAACAGGTGAGATACAGATGCGTCATCCAAGTGTGGTGTCGCATTAAAACCGTTGAGGTAAAAGGCTTTCTCATTGAAAACAAAGCGGCTGTAGGAAGAATTTTTGACCTGAAGGTTAAGCTTGATCATCATGCCC
>CAJQQJ010000267.1 GCA_905480445.1 uncultured Alphaproteobacteria bacterium
TAGAAGAGATTTCCGTTGGAGATTACGTTCTATCTGGTGGTGAGATAGCCTCAATGGTCTTGTTGGACTCAGTGATCAGACTTCTACCAGGTGTGATGGGTAATGCTGAAAGTTCTCACGAGGAATCATTTGAGAACGATCTGCTGGAATATCCACTTTACACTCGGCCAACCTCTTGGAACGGCCACGAAGTACCTGCGGTTTTGCAATCCGGCCATCACAAAAACATTGCTGCTTGGCGCTTAAGCCAGGCAGAGCAACTGACAAAAGAGCGGCGTCCCGATCTGTGGAACCGCTACCAAAGACATTCTAACGAAGGATAGAAACCATGAATGTAATTCAGCAACTCGAACAAGAGCAAATGGACGCTCTGACAGCGGACAAAACACTCCCTGTTTTTGCTCCTGGTGATACTGTGAAAGTTAATGTGCGCGTTATCGAGGGTACTCGTGAGCGTATTCAGGCTTACGAAGGCGTTTGCATCGCTCGCAAAAACCGCGGCCTGAACTCTTCTTTCACTGTACGTAAGATTTCCTACGGTGAAGGTGTTGAACGTGTGTTCCCACTTTACAGCCCTCGTGTTGATTCAATCGAAGTCATGAAGCGCGGTAAAGTACGGAGAGCCAAGCTTTACTATCTTCGTTCACGCCGTGGTAAATCAGCACGTATCGCTGAAAAGACAACTGGTGTTGCTGCGAAGATCAAAGCCGCGGAGCGGGCAGCTCGCGCTGCTTCTTAAGCTTTACGCTCTTCTGTCCTAATAGGGGAGTGGCTTCGTAAGCACGAGGCCCTCCCTTGACAGACAAAAACGAAGAAGCATGCTGTTTAAGATCCGCGACTTACATTTATCGAAAAACCACCAAAGGGTCGGTCTCTTTGGCGGTTCGTTCAATCCAGCTCACAGCGGGCACCTTGCTCTAACGATTGAGGCGATCAAACGATTAAAACTAGATGCCGTTTGGTGGCTAGTCAGTCCTTTGAATCCGTTAAAGTCAAATGAAGGCATGGCGACTTTTGAGCAGCGGCTGGAAAGTGCACAGCAAGTAGCGACGGCAAAAAATATTTTTGTTACCGCTATCGAACAAGAACTCGGAACAAGCTACACCAGTGAAACGGTGGTCCAGCTCAAGGCCTTTTTTCCGGACCTAGATTTTGTCTGGTTAATGGGCGCTGACAATCTATCGTCGATAGACCGTTGGAAAGACTGGACTAAATTGGTGGAATCCGTTCCGATTGCCGTTTTTGATAGAGCGCCGTTTTCCATGGCTGCTAATCAATCGAAAATGGCGATTCGCTATAAAAGACAACGCCGAAAAACTAATTTCGAAGCGCTGGTTGATGACAAAGCACCCTCTTGGGCTTATGTTTTCATGCCACGCAACCCACAATCTGCCACTGCGCTCAGACAACAGGGCCACTGGCGAACCGAATAGAAAGGGGCATGGGATACCACATGCTTTCTAATGCATCATTCGATCATTCGTCTCGCAAAGACATTGCGCCGGATAGAATCAAACAACAAATTCAAGATTCACTGGAAGACAACAAAGTCGAAGATCTCGTCGTCATCGATATGGCTGGCCGCTCTTCCTTGGCAGACTATATGGTGATTGGCTCAGGCCGTTCTTCCACTCACGTCAGCGCGTTGACTGATCATGTTGAACGCCAGTTGAAGAAAATCAAGGCACCAGTGTTTTCTGTTTCAGGCAAAAGCAATGGCGACTGGGTTTTGGTCGACGCTGGCGATGTAATCGTACATCTATTCAGACCTGAAGTTCGCGAGTTCTATCAGCTCGAAAAGATGTGGCAACAAAATTTCGACGAACTGGCCGAAGCCTAATTTTTAGCGATGAACGTAACGATTGCTGCGATTGGCAAACTGAAACGCGGTCCCGAATTAGAACTGGCGCAACGCTATCAAAAGAGATTGCGTTGGCCGGTTGTTGTGAATGAGCAATCAGAAGCCCCCCCTCACCTTTCCGTCCTTGAACGAAAAGACAGAGAGGCTGAGTTTCATCTGCAAAACTTGAAATCCAACACTTCATTGATCACCCTTGATGAAAATGGAAAGAATTTAGACAGTCAGGCCTTTGCCTTTTTGGTGAGAGATCTGATCGAGAAAAACGGACCCGACCTTCGTTTCGCTATCGGCGGCCCGGATGGGTTAGGCAAATCTGTTTTAGAGCGCAGCAACTTTATTTTGAGTTTTGGCAAATTGACCTGGCCTCACCAAATAGTTCGGGCCCTCCTCTTAGAGCAACTCTATCGCACGCAAACGATTCTTGACGGGCATCCCTATCACCGCCAATAAAGCAACTGTGTTTGCTAATTCGCCAATAGACAGAAAGAAGGACATCAGCTTTGGGCACGACTAAACATCCCGGACCGTTGATGCTGTGTATTTTGGACGGCTGGGGCGAACGCCAAGCAAAAGAAGACAATGCCGTCGCTCTTGCCGCAACGCCTTGCTGGGATAGAATTTCCGAAGAATACCCCTCAACAACGATTTCTGCCTCTGGGCTGGATGTTGGTTTGCCGGAAGGCCAAATGGGGAATTCTGAAGTTGGGCATGCCAATCTGGGTGCGGGTCGTCTGGTTATGCAAACGCTCCCCAAGATTAACGAAGCCATCGAGAGAAAAACTTTAGGCGGCCAATTGGCCATCGTTCAATTGGTTAACAAATTGAAGTCCACTGGTGGTGTTTGCCATTTACTTGGCTTGCTGTCTGATGGCGGTGTGCATAGCCACCTCAATCACCTTGCTGCACTGGCTAACGTTCTGGATAAAGCGGGAATAGAAGTTCTGGTCCACGCCTGGACAGATGGCCGCGATACTGCGCCTAAGAGTGCCATAGATATGGTCGCCCGTTTTCATGAAGCTGCGCCGAAAGCAAAACTGGCTAGTCTTTGCGGACGTTTCTACGCCATGGATAGAGACAACCGGTGGGAGCGGGTTGAACGAGCCTATAACTTGATTGTCACTGGTGAAGGCGAAACTGCTCCAGATTACCGTTCCGCAATTGAGCAGAGCTACGCTAACAATCTCACCAACGAATTCATGCCGCCGACGAGATTACCTGATTACGAGAACATTTCCGAAAACGATGCTATTGTCTGTGGAAACTTCCGCGCCGACCGAGTACGGGAAGTTCTACGGGCGCTCGCGGCTCGACACTTTACTGGGTTTGAGCGGAAAGCGCGGATCCAGCCTGTAGCAATTGTGGGAATGGTATCTTATTCCAGCAACCTTGATGAATACGTGCAAACGATTTTCCCTTCTGAAGACCTGAAAATGACCCTAGGAGAGACTCTATCCAAAGCTGGTCTCGAACAACTGCACATTGCTGAAACAGAAAAATATCCGCACGTGACCTTTTTCTTCAACGGTGGTCGGGAAGATCCTTTCCCTGGTGAACGTCGCATCATGATGCCCTCACCCAATGTCACAACCTACGACCTAGCGCCTGAAATGTCCGCAAGCGGCGTCAGAGACGCTTTGGTTGATTCCATCAACAAGGAAGAATTTGATTTCATTATCGCCAATTTTGCCAACCCTGACATGGTTGGGCATACTGGCGATCTCCAAGCCGCGATTAAGGCAGTGGAGACTGTGGACCGCTGTCTTAGTGATGTCATTAAAGCCATTTTGGCAAAGAACGGATCCATTCTAGTGACCGCAGATCATGGAAACTGTGAGATCATGCGCGATCCAAAAACTGGCGACCCGCATACTGCCCACACAACTAACCCGGTTCGTGTGGTCTTGGTTGGGTCTTCCACAGCAAGTCTGCAACTTCGATCCGGTGGGCGCTTGTCCGATATAGCGCCGACCCTGTTGGATTTGGCTGGTCTGAACCAACCTCATGAAATGAACGGTCGCTCGCTTCTAGGAAAGTCAGGGGACGGACTTGGCTAAGGTGGTTTACAGGCTGCTTTGTGTACTTGCCCTGGCAGCAGTATGGTTCACGGCAACAGCGCAGACCGTTGAGCTCGACATCAATACCACATTAGAAACCTTGACCGCTGACGTAGACGATCTGAAAGACAGAACGCTGACACTTCAGTCTACGCAACAGAAGCTTGAGGACTCAAGTCGGTCGACTTTCAATAATCAAGCCATAACAGCCCTTACACTGCAAAGGCTCGCTCTCCACCCCAAACAGCCCTCGTTCAACAGCAAGTCCTCGCCTGTTGAGGAGGCTCGACGCAAAGCAATACTAGCTGCAGCGTTGCCAGGCCTTTTGTCCACCGCACAAGGTAAGAAGCTGGAACACGAAAAGTTGGAAGCCCAGAGAAGCCATTTGCTATTGGCCTTGATAAAGACCAGAAAGTCATTGGCTGAAGTCGAACTTTTTGTTGATGCTCATCGACCTGAAAGTGGGTTTAGCCTGAAAGAAATTGGGCTCGCAAAAACAGCACTCACATCTTTGGATGAAGAACTCATTTCCATCGAAGGCTTGTTGGACCAACCAACCGACACCTCTCTCACGTCCTTAGCTTTACCACAGCCTCAACCCAGCCGTCTCAACGCGATAGAAACGTTGAGGCCAGATACTGCTAACCTGTCGAAACCTGTAACACTTGAGGTCATCACAAACTTTGGAGATGCCAATGAACAACTGGGCACAGTCGCAAGGGGCGTTTATCTGAAAACAGATGCACAAGCCTCTGTTGTATCTCCGCAAAAAGGGCTAGTCACTTTTGCAGGCGATTTTCGCGGCTATGGCAAGATTGTTATTGTTGAACACGATGCAACTCACCATTCCGTTCTTTCTGGTCTCACAAATTTGTCCGTGAATAAGGGAGAATGGGTTCGCAGAGGGCAGATTCTCGGCTATATGGGTACAGGAGCCACAAAAGCGACCCAATTGTATTATGAATTAAGAATACAAGGGGTTCCGGTAGATCCGCTGCCCTGGCTCAATGGTTAAAATAAAGGAACAGGTTTTTGCTCATGTCTATTCGCCGTATGTTGGTCCTCGTTTGGATTGTTGCCCTCTTTGGCCCGATTACGGCCTCTGCTCAAAACGAGCAGAATGACGTCTACAAACAGCTCAATCTTTTCGGCGATGTCTTTGAACGCGTACGGGCAATTTATGTTGAGGAAAAGAGCGACAAAGAACTGATAGAGGCCGCGATCAACGGCATGTTGTCCAGTTTGGATCCGCACTCCTCTTTTGTTCCTGCAAAAGAATATGACGACATGCAGGTCGAGACTCGTGGGACGTTCGGTGGTCTTGGCATCGAAGTCACAATGGAAAGCGGCCTCGTCAAAGTTGTCGCGCCGATTGATGACACGCCTGCCTTTAGGGCTGGTGTTGAGTCTGGAGATTTAATTTCTCATCTCGACGGTGAACCAGTGCAAGGCCTCACCCTCTCAGAGGCTGTCGATAAGATGCGTGGTGAAGTGGGTAAACCGATTGTCATCACTGTCATCAGGGGCGAAACTCAGCCGTTTGATATCGAGATTATTCGCGACATTATTAAAATCCAGTCCGTCCGTAAACGTGTGGAAGGCAAAATCGGCTATGTTCGTATCACGTCATTTAACGGAACTGCTTACGAAGGGCTGGCCAAAGCGATTGACCAAATTGAAGGCGAACTTGGTGACGACGTGCAGGGCTTCATTTTGGATCTAAGAAATAACCCTGGCGGCCTACTGAACCAAGCAATTGCCATTTCAAACGCCTTCCTTGAGAAGGGCGAGATCGTCTCCACACGCAGCCGCAATGACGACGATATCCAACGGTATAATGCTAAAGGTGGCGACCTCATCGATGGCAAGCCGCTGATCGTCCTAATCAACGGTGGTTCAGCCTCGGCCTCAGAGATTGTCGCCGGAGCCTTGAAAGATCACGGACGAGCCATTCTTCTCGGTACTACGACTTTTGGTAAGGGTTCTGTTCAATCAATCATCGAGCTACCAGGCCATGGTGCAATGCGCTTGACGACGGCGCGCTATTATACCCCAGCTGGTATTTCTATTCAGGGCAAAGGCATCGGGCCAGACATTGAAGTTAATCCAGCCAAGGTCGAGGAAATCGACGTTGCAAGCCGCCGTAAAGAAGCTGATCTTCGTGGTTCACTGGACGCAGGCAAGAGTGACCCAGGAGCTGAGAAAAAAGACGAAGAAGCAGCACCGGAAGATGCCAATAGCGAACAACCTGCCGGTGACAAGGATAAAGCGGATGCTGCAGTTGAAGAAGAGGCTAAGCCAATTGACTATCAGTTAGTCCGCGCTCTCGATATCATTCGCGGTATTGCTTTCTATCAGCAGGCTTCCAAGTAAAGAAACAAACCAGGCTATCTATACTGGTTAAGAAAAGATCCTGGCTTTGGCTGGGATCTTTTGCTTTACGCTGACGAATTAGCTGGAACAGGATAGGAACTATCCTCTATGACTTCTCTAGTTTCTGATGACTTCGAGCTTTTTCAATGAATTCCAGCCGCAATGACGACGATTATCGCCCTGGTGTGGGTATCGTGCTGTTCCAGCAAAACCGTAGAGACGTCCTCGTCGCAAAGCGGCTCGACATGCGATACGACGCCTGGCAAATGCCACAAGGTGGGATCGATCCTGGAGAGAACCCACTGGAAACTGCCTTTCGCGAACTTGAAGAAGAAGTCGGCACCGCGAATGCTAAAGTCATAGGCGAGAGCCAGGACTGGCTCTACTACGACCTGCCCGAGGCACTGCAAAAACAGATGTGGAAAGGACGTTACAAGGGCCAACGTCAAAAATGGTTTGCGATGGAGTTTCTCGGAAATGACGACGAAATCAACCTAGAAACCGAAATTCCAGAGTTTCTTGAATGGAAATGGGCTGCTTTTCCAACCATTGTTGACCTCATCGTCGGATTTAAAGTTCCATTGTACGAACAGATCGTCAGCGAATTTACCTCCCTTACGAAGTAACTTGGATGTCTTCAGTTCAGGATATTCCCTGATTGATGTTCCAACTGCTGCTGTGTTGTGGCCGCTGAGCTTCGCGTAGACAAAGGCCCTTATGGGTATCCCATACACTTGTCGGTATTGCATGACGCTCGATTGCCCCCTCTAGGGTCATCGCAAGATCTCGGGCAAAAACACGGTCGCCGATGTACCAAGAATGATTGAATGTTCCCACACTGGGTGCCTTTGCTGGATCAATTGTTTGAAAATGGTCACCACAGTGAACGTTGATTGTTTTGGGATCAGCCCCCTCCTTCAACCCAACACGCCCAGCCTTAGGAGAGACGCCTAGTCGTTTCGCGTTTGAAATGGCGAGTATTGAGTCAAAAGGATTGGCATAGTTGGTCAAACGCATGACACGCTGAAACATTGGGTCCGACCAGTTACTGGTAACGTTCAGGCTTTCCGCTGAAACATCGGCCGAAATGAACGCAACTTGACCTACGCGCCAATCGCTCTTGTAGAGTTCACCATCTTTCTCTGCTTGAGCAAAGGCCTCCATTATCACATAGGCACCTGTGGAGTGGCCAAGAAGGTGCACGTTTGTTTGACACCCACCAGCCTGGCATTCAGATAGTTTTGTCACACCTTTTGAAACCATCGCCATTGCCACTTGCGCGGCGTCAGAACGGTCTTCTAAGTAGTTCAAAGCGTGATGGTCACTTGGCCAATCGAAACCAATGACCACACCCTTCCAGCCCTCCGCGTCCAAATCTGCCGTCAACTGGCGTTGGCGTTTTAGAACTTCTTCAGGCTTGTTGTTGTAACCATGTACAAAGATCAAGATATCTCCCTTTCGAGAGACAGAAAGCGGGTTGATTTTGCTCAAAGCAAGGGCTTGGACCTTTTTAATCCAGCGAGCAGTACCGCCTCGGCCAGTAAGTTCATGATCCGTTTTGAGTTTGCGTGCGGCAGAAGGAACCCGCAAATAGCGGACCGGTCCTGGCTCCGCTTCGAACAGTCCATTCTTCACACGTCTTGTTGTGATGAGGTAGTCATGTATTGCCATTGTTGCGCTTCCTAGAACATTTTTGTTTTTAATTTCAGGTAGAGATACTGCCGCCTTCTTGCAAGACAATTCTAATATGGGTAGCTGCATCGACCAATTTTCGGCCACTACGAGGCTGGCCATAAGCAAAATGAGGCGCTAGGGTTAGGCCCGCTTAGAATAGTCAAATGTACTGGGAGGATAAGATGCCAAACTTCATGCGCATGTTTCTAGGTATTGTCTTGGGCTTTTTGTGTTTTGACCTTAACGCACAAGAAGCTGAAAACGCAGTTGTCGACAATGACCTAGGCAATGTTCGCTACGTAATCAACCAACAGATTACTGCCTTTCAAAATGAGGATAGTGAGCTGGCCTTTTCCTTTGCATCACCAATGATCCGCGCTCAGTTTGGGAGCCCGCAGAATTTCATGAGAACGGTGAAGCAGCACTACAACTCCATATATTCAACGAAATCCTTCACCTTCGGGGGGTACGTCGCACAAGACGGCCATGTCATGCAAGAGATTGAGTTTATCAGCGCCACTGACAACAGCATTCATTTGGCGGTGTACAAGCTGATCAAATTCAAGAAATACGGCTGGCGCATCACAGGCGTAGAGCTCGTGGCGAAGCCTGAGAAAGCTATCTAGTTAGCCTACCGTAGTTTCTTAATGAAACTTAAGCAGTCTTCCAACACAGGCGCTCGCCACCGGAAAATTCTGGCGAAGGCTGACAATATCCCGATATGGCCCAGATTGGGGTAGATTTTAAACTCACAGAGGTTCCTAGTCTCAAGCAATGATTTGTTTAAACTGACTGCGTTGTGAGGATGAACAGTTCTGTCCTTAGCGCCATACAACAGCAGGGTCGGCGGATGGCGATCGTCAACGTAGTTAATGGCCTGCGATTGATCTCTTGTCTCAAAGGGAAAGAACCGCCCGTAAACGTCTTCTTCCAACGGTAAGAAGTCATAGCCGCCAGCGAGACCAATGAATCCCGCAATGGTGCTCATGCGGTCTACACCAGCCCTCTCAAGGTAGGTCTTGTCCATTGCCAAGAGCGCAGCGTTGAGCCCACCGGCCGAATGGCCTATCAGCACAACCTTGTGTCCCTTGAAGTCTTCCTGTTTCGTGATCCAGGCCAGCGCCGTTGCACCATCTTCCACAAACTCTGGAAAGGTGACCTCGGGATAAAGGCGATAGTTCGGTACCAGCAAATGATAGCCTCTCGCTGCAAAGGCCTCTCCTACAAAGAGATAGTCGTCCTTACTGCCTTCCTCCCAGGTTCCGCCATGGATAAAGACAGCCAAAGGGGCATCGGTGATAGCCTGGGCAGGTTTGTAATGATCCAGCCTCAGACGAGGATTGTGACCAAAAGCTATATCTCGCTCAAGGGAATAGCCCCTTTTGCCAACAGTTTTATTCAGCAAAGCCGCGCGATCAATTTTTTCGATGAGTTTGGAGAGCATAGACGATGATAAGTACGTTAGTTCTTTAGTGGTAGGTGTCGGTCGAAATCCATCGCCCCGTCGAGAGTTCTAATCGCGTCGCCTATCGCATGCAACTCTTTGAAGAAAGCAACACAAGCGCCGACTGTGATATCTCTATCCAAAGAGTCTCATATGAGATTGAGGCTGTTCATCCGACACAACGGAAGAAATTTCGTTTCGTCCCAAAGATTGCGCCGCGACGACATCCCAGATAGTCTGCATTATACTCAAAACCGGAGGAGACAATCATGAGTTTACGTATTAACGACACTATTCCCAATCTTACAGTAGAGACCGACCAAGGATCATTCGCTCTCCATGATTGGATTGGCGACAGCTGGGCAATTCTTTTTTCACATCCCAAGGATTTCACACCTGTTTGCACAACGGAATTCGGTGCTGTGGCACAGTTGGCTGACGAGTGGGCCAAGCGCGGCACCAAGGTGATTGGCGTATCCGTAGACAGCGTTGAAGATCACAAAAAATGGAAAGGCGACATTGAGAAAGTTGGCGGTGCCCCGGCGGGCTTTCCGATCATTGCAGATGATGGCTTAGCAGTTTCGAAAGCCTTCGACATGTTGCCAGCTGAAGCCTACATGCCCGACGGTCGCACACCAAACGACAGCGCGACCGTACGCTCGGTCTTCATCATTGGCCCTGACAAGATGATGAAACTGTCCATGACCTACCCGATGAATGTCGGTCGTAACTTTGCCGAAGTTTTACGCGCCCTCGATGGATTGCAAACCGCCGCTAGCAACGGTGTTGCAACACCCGCCAATTGGAACGTGGGCGATGACGTGGTGATTCCGACAACGGTCAATGACGAAGATGCGAAGGCGAAATTCGGTGATTTCACCGCCGTCGTGCCTTATCTCAGAATGACCAATCTGGGGAGCTAGAGAAAACCACCCCAAGATACCCTTACTTTCCCGGAATCGCCTTAACGATATCCGGGATCTCTGGGCCACTGAGTCTCGACTTTCGGAAGATCCCGGATATTTTCTCATGAAAATTCCGGGAAAGGGCCTAGGGTCTGCTTAGCGGTAAACAATCACGCTAACGACCGCCCTAACTCAGCCGTCCTTGATATTAATGCGCCACCACTTTGGCCGACCGCCAGAAAAAGAATGGGATGTTGGGATAAGGTCCTCGCTGTTTGTATCATCAAAGGCACCCAGCAAGAGAGCGACGACGGGCTCATCATCAATGGCTCCCAATGTACTGCCGCAGGCCGGACAAAAGGCACGGCTGGAGAAATCAGATGAGCGGTATCTGGCTGGTTCTCCGCCAGACCCAGTCCAGGTCACAGCCTCTTTGGCAAACTCAACCCACAGCGTCGTTAACGCGCCGCTGTGACGTTGGCACATCTTACAAGAACAGGAATGTGGCACGCCCGCAGGCCCTTCTGCCTCAAAGCGAACCGCGCCGCAAAGGCATCCGCCGGTGTGAATTTCTTTGTTTGGCATTTTTTGAGCTCTCCTGATTTTGCCGTGGGCTCCACTTTAAAAGTCTATTGGGCAGTTGTCATCTGGCATCCCTTGCGCAATCCCCCCACCTGCCACCCCTGCAACTTTGTTTGGCAGCACTCGTCGGGCCCTGGTTCGTCCTGATTCCAATTTGGTTGACAGCCCTTGAGGAAGAAGCAGCGCCTCGATTTCAGCTAGCTAAAAGGGGAAAGCTATTATGATCAGATTGGTGTGTGGAATTGCCATTGGGGGGCTTCTGCTTGTTTCCGGGTGCAGTAATGTGAAACTGACCCCCGAGGAAAAGATGCAAAAAGCCGAAGCCAGCAAAGCTGAAATGATTGACGACCCGAGTTTTAGGCCCAAGGTTTTCTCCACCCTGGTACTCAGCAGTTCCATTGCCGTCTATTATTATCCAGAGCTAACCACTGACCAGGAGGTGGCGGCGGCTGTGGCCCCCTATTGCCAACGCATTGGGAGGAAATCCGGTCCGCCAAGTGGCAAACCAGTAACTGGTCCAGCAACACTTCCCGATGGCCGTAAAGTCCAAATTTCTCATACTTTGATTAGATGCGATTGATTGTTGAATGTGCTGCTAATTAGGACGCAAGTAATCCAATGACCCGACCTCACTCAAAATGGAGTTCACAAGAAGTATTTAGTAAACAGGCACTAGATGGCAGCGAACAGAAGCCCATTGCCAATCCTGAGCCTTGCTCACCAACCTGGCCCGAACGGGGTCCAATGAGACATAACGCAAGGCGTGGTGGAGGTGAACCTCATCCATAGCCAATGATCCAAAACGCCCTTGTCAGAGATGGCCGGTCACCCTCAGGCGAGCATTGATGAAACCCGTATATCGGCGGTGAGCATCGGCAAACAAACGTCTCAGGCCATCTTCTGAGTCTGGCACCACAATGAGGTGCGCATGATTGAACATCTAGCAATAACACCAAATCTCACAGCCAGCCTTTTCGGTGGCCTCAAAGACGAGCGTCTTGTAGAGCTGATAGTCACCTTCCTCGAAAAAGGTCCGCGCCCGGCGGTTACCACGTTGGGTGACATGATGGGAAAGACCTGGGATGACGATACGGGGAAGACGAGCCATGAGGTGAGCTTATTCAGAAGGTGCTAATTAGTAAACTGTCACCTTAATTTATTTCCTGAAGGAAGCCGCTTCTGACTTCGATGGTAGAGACTATGATGAAGGTTACGGCGAATACGCCAAGACGCGGATGTGGTGACATCGCGCTCGATGGTAGGAGGTAGTAATGGATGGAAGATTCGAAGCAATTTCGGTTACTGTCACCGTAATTACTAGACCGAAGGGGTCGTGGCAAAGCAGCCAAGCTGTTCGTGTTGATATTTTTCAAACTTCCTTCAAATCGGCAAATATTACTGTAATTGATGCGGAGCAGTGGAACTGCTCAGAACCTGATTGGAGCTTGTAACCACATTTTATTACTGCCTTACAGCAACAACGCTCAAAGTTTGTTGACGCAAAAATGCAAACCAGACCCCCATCATATGTGCATCATTTCTGTAGACTGGAAAGAACTAAATGTCAACGCCGGAGTAAAAACTGTATAGGTTCAGGTCTTTTGAGACTCATGCGGCATCGGCCTGATTGATTCGAAGGTACTCCATCGGTGTCTTACCTTTCAAGGCGTGATGAGGCCTGAATTTGTTGTATTTTTCGA
>CAJQQJ010000268.1 GCA_905480445.1 uncultured Alphaproteobacteria bacterium
GAAGCACGGCAGTTCGTCAGGCACCTTATTACCAAAAACTAAAAAAACGGCCTCGGCGGCAGAGTTTGGAGTCCAAAAGGAGATAAATCTGTGCAAGAAACCGCAAAGACGAATTGCCTTTTGGCCAAGACAACTCTATAGTTACCCTGATTTTATGCATTTATTTTTATTGGAAGATTAGTTTGATCGACTCTATCTGGCAAAATTTTGGACAGATAATTGTTCCCTTTCTGTTGGTTTTGACGGTGCTCGTGTACTTCCATGAACTCGGCCACTATCTGCTTGCCCGTTGGAACGGGGTCAAAGTCGAAGTTTTTTCAGTTGGGTTCGGGCGTGAGCTTTTTGGCTATACCGATAAACTTGGAACGCGTTGGAAATTCAGTCTGATACCACTTGGTGGCTATGTCAAAATGTTTGGCGATGCGAACGCAGCCAGCGCCGGCGGCTCAGATCTCGACGATATGACTGAAGAAGAAAGAGGGTACTCTTTCCATCACAAAGCTTTGTGGCGGCGCGCATCTGTTGTAGCTGCTGGGCCGATTGCCAATTTCATCTTGGCGATTGTCGTTTTTTGCTTTGTTTTCATGGTTTATGGGCAGCAAACGACGCTGCCTGTTGTCGGTGGCGTTAAAGATGGATCTGCAGCACAAACGGCCGGTTTCCAAGCCGGTGACAGGATTGTTGCTATTGATGGTGCAGTTACTGAACGCTTTGAAGACATTCGCTTCGCAGTTCAACTGAACAATGGCTCGTCGATGGTGTTTGATGTCGACCGAGAAGGTGAGATTGTAAGTCTTTCTGCCATACCGAGTAAAGTCACAGTGACAGATGGTTCCGGCAAGTCAGTCGAAATGAACCAAATGGGTATTTTTTCTGCTGGAGTTGGGGCACGTGAGCCGCTGTCTTTTGGCGCCGCCTTTCAAGCTTCCTTAAATGATACTTACAAAATCACTTGGGGCAGTCTTAAGGCCATTGGCCAAATGATTGTCGGTAAAAGAAAAACGGACGGCTTGAGCGGGCCGGTTGGAATTGCAACCTTGGTAGGTCAGGCAACGCAAGCTGGTATTGTTCCCATATTGATGTTGACGGCCATGTTATCCATCAGTTTAGGCCTTATTAATCTTTTTCCTATCCCTGTTCTAGATGGGGGGCACCTCGTGCTTTATGCAATCGAGGCTGTTCGTGGGAAATCTTTGCCGGACCGAATTGCTAATGCTGCTTTTAGCGCAGGCTTTATGGTTCTTATCGGTCTTATGGTATTTGCGACTTTTAACGATGTCAGTCATTTTTTTAATTAGAGCGCGACAAGCGCTTGTTGGCGGCTGTGTCGCTGTTTGTTTGAAGCTTGGTATCTACACGGCTTCGTTTGAGTTTGGGAGACTGCAATAGTGAGGTATTTGAAGGCCTTTAGTGCCGCCCTATTTCTCACAGTACTGTGCCTTGTTGGCTTTGCAGTGCTGCCCACGAGCTATTCTAATGCTCAGACGGTGCAGCAACAACAAGCCCCGATCATTCAAAACATAGTCGTTCAAGGCAATCAGCGCATCGAAGACTCGACCGTTTTGTCTTACCTTAGCTTGAGGCGAGGGGACCCGTTTGATCCCGAGCGAATTAACGATGCTATAAAGTCTCTCTTCGCAACCGGCCTGTTCAACGATGTGGTTGTCAGTCAACAGGGTGCCAACCTGATTGTTAAGGTCGAAGAGAACTTAATTGTCAATAAGATCGCCTTTGAAGGTAACGACAAGTTCAAAGATGATGCTTTGGTCTCTGAAGTAAGTTTGAAACCGCGCCAAGTCTACACAGTGACTAAGGTTAAGAATGACGTTCAACGCTTGTTGGAAGTTTATCAAAAGTCAGGTCGGTTTGGGGCCAGAGTAGAGCCTAAAATCATCAAGTTGGAAAGAAACCGAGTCAACGTTGTTTTTGAGATCGAAGAAGGCAAGAAAACGAAGGTTCAATCGGTAAACTTCATTGGAAACAAACGATTTTCCGATCGCCGTCTGAAAGACGTTATCCTGACAAAAGAAGCTGCGTTTTGGCGTTTTCTGACGGCCACTGATACCTATGATCCAGACAGAATGAATGTCGATGAGGAGCTCCTCAGACAGTTCTACCTCAAAAGAGGCTATGCCGATTTCAGAGTTTTGTCTGCTGTAGGCGAACTTCTCCCTTCAAAAGACGGCTTTGTGATCACTTTCACAATGGAAGAAGGCGCCGTTTATAAATTTGGCAAGATTTCTATCGAAAGCGAATTGGCCAAATTGAAGACTGCTAGCGTTCGCAAGAGTTTGAAAGTTGAAAAGGGCGATCGGTATGACGCCGAGAAACTAGAAAGGTCTATTGAAGAGCTTAAAGATGTGACGAGCGATCTTGGATTCGCTTTTGTTGATATCAAACCAGAAATCGACAAGGACGAGAAAGCTCGTTTGATTAATGTCAACTTCAAGATCGCGGAAGGCGCTAAAGTCTATGTCGAACGTATCAATATTAAAGGTAACGTTCGTACCCACGATAATGTTGTCCGTCGAGAGTTCAGATTGATTGAGGGCGATGCCTTTAGTGTTACAAAACTTAGGCAATCCAAGAGAGCTATCGAAGGGTTGCCCTATTTTGCTCGGGCCGAAGTCACTCCTAAGCCTGGTTCTTCTGATGATAAAGCCGTGATTGATGTTAATCTTGAAGAGCAGTCAACGGGTGCTTTCGAGATTGGTGCTGGCTTCTCGACCGCTGCTGGCGCACAAGGTACGGCGAAAATCAGCGAGAACAACCTGCTCGGTAAGGGCTATTCCTTGTCAGCTGAAGCCACAATATCTGCTTCATCACAAAAAGGGCGGCTAGGCTTTAGCAACCCCTACTTTAGAGACCGTCCGGTTTCCGCCGGTTTCGATCTGTTTTATGACGACACTGAATTTGAAGAGTCTAACTACACACAGTTGGACATCGGTACAACAATCCGTTTTGGCTACAAACTCTCAGAGAACGTGAGGCAGAACTGGAACTATACCTGGAAGAGGTCGGAGATTGAAAGCCAAACGACGCTTAGTGGCGTTGTTTCAAACGAACCTGCCAGTGTTGATAGATCAATGTTAACACACCAATTGGCCTATTCTAACTTTGATAGCCTTGTTAACCCAACTGACGGGCAACGGTTGACATTGATGACTGTGTACGCGGGTGTTGGTGGAGACGTTAACTACGTCAAGAATATCGGTGCACTTACGGTTTTACGCCCTGTGCCTATCGCGGATGACTGGGGCTTCAAGTTTTCAGCAGAAGCGGGCATTCTTAACTCTTTCGACGACGCTGGCACTCTTATTTCCGACCGCTTCTCCTTGGGAGAATCAAAAGTGAGAGGATTTGATTCTGGCGGCATTGGCCCTAGAATTACATCAACCGGTGAATCAGTCAGAGGCACCAAATACTATGCAATGACCGCCGAATTGCGTTTCCCGCTTCCCAAGTTGCTAGGTTTGGAGTTGACAGGCCGAACGTTTGTTGATGCTGGCTCTCTATGGGATCCAGATACGACTTACATTACGGCACCCTTTGACGATGATGCTAGTTTGCGAGTATCAACTGGCGCTGGCTTCACTTGGGTTTCTCCTATTGGTCCACTTGCATTCGACTTTGGCTTCCCTCTTCAGAGCGAAAGCTACGACGATGAACAAATGTTCCGCTTTAGTGGCGCAACGAAATTTTAAGAATTGTTATAAGAAGGTTATGATCACATGAAACGTTTCTCCTTAATTGTTACGCTCCTGATCGCCGCGATGTTGCCGATAGCAGGCTTTGCCCAACAAATTGGTTCCCCACTCATCATTTCCATCGATGTTACAAAAATTATTCAAGACTCTTCTGCATCGGTGGTTCTTCGTAATCAGATCACCAGTCAACGCCGTGCCTTCCAGGAAGCCATTACAAAAGAACAACAAACTTTTCAGGCTAAAGAACAAGAATTGATCAACGCTAAAAGCGACCTTAGTCCAGAAGACTTCAATGCGAGAGCCAGAGAACTTGAGCAGCAAGTTGGGGCCGTTCAGCAGAATATTCAGAAACGTAAACAATACCTTGATCAAGTAATGGGCACCGGCGTTCGCCAGATCGAGGCCGAACTAATGAAAGTCGTTGCTGAATTGGCGCAAGAGAGAGGTGCCAATTTGGTACTTAAGCAGTCCTCAGTCGTGATTATGGCTCCTGATTTCGATGTCACCGAAGAAGCTATGAAAAGACTAAACGAGAGATTGCCACAGCTACCAACTCAATAAGAAACTGTCGGAAACCTTTTTTTGTAGAGACGGCATTTTCTCATGGCAGACTCTCGTTTTTTCACCCGTCAGGGTCCTTTTACTCTCGAACAATTAGCGCAAACAGGCGAGGCGCAATTGGGAGAAACGGTTGATCCAACACTGATGATCGCTGATGTTGGGCCGTTGACGACCAGCGATGAGAATGTGCTGAGCTTCTTCCACAACAAAAAATATCTTGACCAACTGTCAAGTTCCCGTGCCAGCGCCTGCGTCCTTGAAGCCAAATATGCGGACAGAGCATCTAAGGACATGGCGTTGCTCATCAGTGAAGATCCGCATCGGTCATTTGCCTTGATAGCTCAGCTTTTTTACCCCGAAGAAACAGCTGAAGCAGGAATTGATGATACTGCCATTATTCACCCCTCGGCTAGTTTGGGTGAAAATTGCGAGATCCAAGAGGGCGTTGTTATCCGTAAAGGCGCGACCATTGGTGCGAACTGCAAAATAAAATCCAATGCGATCATTGGTGAAAACTCTGTCATTGGCCAAGACTGTTTAATCGGTGAGCAGGTATCCATTTCTCATACAATTATGGGTGATCGCTGCATGGTCTTAGCTGGGGCAAAAATCGGGCAACGAGGTTATGGGTTCGCGATGGGAGCAAAAGGGTTTGTCAAAATCCCGCAAACCGGCAGCGTTGTTATCGGTAATGATGTTGAAATAGGAGCAAACACGACCATCGATCGTGGATCTCAAGGTGATACTGTCATTGGTGACAGCTGCATGTTGGACAATTTGGTTCAGATTGGCCACAATGCTCAAATGGGTCGAAACTGTGTGATCGTTGCCCACTGCTCGCTTGCAGGTAGCGTGAAACTTGGCAACTTCGTTGTCATGGGCGGACATTCCTCTGTGAACGGACACACTAATGTGGCAGACGGTACGCAGCTTGGACCGATGAGTGGCATTATGTCTGATACAAAGCCAGGCGATAAATTAGGTGGCGCTCCAGCTATTGATTTGAAAGAATACTGGCGTAGACAGATTGCAATCGCTAAACTAACCCGCAAGAAATAATAGCAAGAGGGTCACCACAAATGGGTGATGATAAAGCTCTCGTAACTTCCTTGAATGTTGCAGAGATCAAGAAACTTATTCCGCACCGTTATCCGATGCTCCTAATTGATAAAGTTATCGATATTGACGCAGAAGCAGTAGCTGGAACCGGCGTTAAGAATGTTACGGTTAATGAGGAGTTTTTTCAGGGTCATTTCCCCGAGAAACCGATTATGCCAGGCGTCTTAACGATTGAAGCCATGGCGCAGACTGCTGCTGTTGTACGGATGCATATCTCGCCTGAATCAGCAGGCTCGTTGGTTTATTTCTTGGGTATTGAACAGGCTAAGTTCAGGCGCCCAGTGGAACCCGGGGACCAACTACATTTGCATGTTACCTTGTTGCGTCAGCGTGGCACTATTTCCAGATTCCGTGGTGTGGCGAAGGTGGACGGGAAAGTCGTCGCTGAAGCTGAACTAACGGCAATGACGACAGAAAATACTTAATGAATATACATTCTAGTTCTGTCATCGCCGACACAGCCGTCGTCGATGCAACCGCTGACATTGGTCCCTTTTGCGTTATTGGCCCTGATGTTAAGATTGGTGCAGGCGTCAAGCTTCACAGCCACGTCATCGTCCAGGGGCATACGGATATTGGAGAGGGAACAGAGGTCTATCCTTTTTCCTCCCTTGGTATGCTGCCGCAAGACATGACTTACAGTGGCGAGCCCACACAGCTGACCATTGGTAAAAATGTTCTGATACGTGAGAATGTTACGATCCATAGAGGAACTGTCAAAGACAGTGCCCACACTAGGATTGGTGATGGTTCCATGCTCATGGTCGGAGTGCATGTTGCTCATGACTGTCAAATTGGTGAGAATGTTATTCTGACAAATCTCGTCACACTTGGTGGCCATGTTCATATTGGTGATTTTGCAATCATCGGTGGTTTGGCCGCCGTTCACCAGTTTGTTCATATTGGCAAATACGCCATGATTGGTGGTATGTCTGGTGTCGAATATGATGTTATTCCCTTTGCGTTGGTTCACGGAGAACGTGCGTCTCTTAAGGGGGTAAACATTATTGGAATGCGTCGTCGGGGCTTTGGTAAATCAGAAGTGCATGAACTGAGAACTGCTGTAAACGGCTTGTTCAAAGCGGCTGATGAGACCTTTGATAATCGACTACAAAACTTCTTGAATGAGAATGCCTCCAGCCTTGTTACTCAAGAGCTGGTCGCCTTTTTGTCTAGAAAAAGTAGGCGTGGCTTCCTGATGCCTGAAAAAAAGAGCGATGGCTAAGTTAGGTATAATCGCAGGTGGCGGAAATCTTCCTCGCGATATAGTCGATTATTGTACCAAGATCGGCCGTCCTGTTTTTGTTTTGGGTTTGAAAACTTTCGCTAATCCCAACAGTTTCGAAGACGTCGATTTTGCTGAGGCCGGTTTAGCTCAAGCCTCAAAGGCACTGGAGTTGTTGAGGAACGCCGGTGTTACAGAGATCGTTTTAGCTGGAAAAGTCGAGCGGCCTAGCCTTAAATCGCTGAAGCCAGACCTTAAGGCTGCTGGTATTCTTGCTAAACTTGGCAAAGGTTTTCTTGGTGACAATTCTTTGATGGGGGCAGTGAAAACAGCTTTTGAAGAAGAGGGCTTTAAGGTCGTCGGAGTCGATGAAGTCTTTGACGAAGTTTTGGCCGCGATAGGAACTTGGGGACAGGTTAAGCCTTCACTGGAAAATTTGAATGACATTAAATCAGGATTGCAACTGGCTAAAGGCATAGGCGCCTTAGACATAGGTCAGTCTGTGGTTGTTCAGGATGGGCTTTGTATAGCCGTAGAAGCGATTGAAGGCACGGATGCTATGATAGAGCGTTCTCGGGCACTTGTAGAAGATGAAGCACGCCCAATCCTGATCAAGGTCAAGAAACCCCAACAAGACCGTAGACTAGATCTCCCAACTGTTGGGCCTGAAACTGTACGGGCCGTTGCTGAAGCCGGATTCGCGGGGATTGCCGTCGAAGCGGGGCATACGTTAGTAGTGTCAAAAAATGAGATGATTGAACTCGCTGATGAAGCTGGACTGTTCCTTTTTGGGGCTGAGCTAGAAGACTGCTAATGGGCGGACATGTTTTCCTAATTGCAGGTGAGGCGAGCGGAGATCTCTTAGGGGCACGCCTCATGGCGGCGATGAAGGAAAGCGATCCTGACGTCCGGTTTTCTGGTGTCGGCGGGCAACTCATGGCGGCTGAAGGCTTAGTGAGCCTTATTCCTATTGAAGAGTTGGCACTCCATGGCTTTGTCGAAGTCCTCAAACATATTCCGAATGTTCTTCGTCGGGTTAATGAAGTGGTCGAGGCAATTTCAAGTGATTTACCAGATGTTCTTGTCACGATAGATGCACCGGGTTTTTCTCTTAGGGTTGCTCGAAAAGTTAAACCTTTAGGCGTGCCACTTGTTCACTATGTGGCACCAACGGTTTGGGCTTGGCGGCCTAGGCGTGCGAAAAAAATCTCAAGCTATTTGGATCATTTACTTACTCTGTTTGACTTCGAGCCAAGCTATTTTACCAAACATGGTTTGAAAGCTACCTTTGTCGGACACCCTTTGACCGAAACGCAGAACTTAGGCAGTCGCGGCGAAAGTCGGATAGAGCTTGGTTTTTCTGACGACGACAAAGTTCTGGCTCTATTGCCGGGTTCTCGAGAAAGCGAAGTTAGAAGGATGCTGCCTTTCTTCGAAGAAGTGGTGCAGCAGTTTCAGGAAGAAATACCTAATCTCAAGACAGTTATTCCGGTGGTTGACTATGTAAAGGATGACGTCATTGAAATCACATCAACTTGGAAAGACGCCCCTCTCTTAGTCGATCAAACTCAGGGCAAGCATCTTGTTTTCGCGGCTGCAGACGCCGCTTTAGCTTGCTCTGGAACTGTCGCGATGGAATTGGCGTGGGCAAAGGTGCCGACTGTTATCAGCTACAAAATGGCTTGGCTCTCGAGCCTGATCGGCTACATGCTGCTCAAAGTAAAGTACGCTAGTATGATCAACATCATAGCTGATAGAGCTATACAGCCTGAATTCCTGCAGTGGCGTTGCAAGCTCGAGACTGTGGTAGAGACGATTGGCCCATTGCTATTGGATGAGCAAACACGCCAAGCTCAATTGCGAGAGTTAGAAGACGTCACCGATAGGTTGAAGCACCCAGACAAGTCGCCGAGCCAGGCAGCGGCCCAAGTTGTGCTAAACTACTTACCGAGAACTTAGTCAATCAGCCGGCCTTTGTTGATGGCCTCTTTACCGAGTTTTTCTCTGACATCGTCCATAGCGGTTTCAATCTGTCTGCGTTTGAAACTTTCCGGATCTGCCAAGTCAATTGGATCCGCTAACTCAATCGGTCCCAAAGTTGAGATACCAATCCCAATCAGTCGGAACTCTGTTTGTCCGGTGGCTTCCTTTTCCAGCAAAGCCAGCCCCGTCTGATAAATGACTTCCGCCAGACAGGTAGGATGAGCTAGTTTTTGGCTACGGGTCCGATTGATGAATTCCTTGTCCTTAAGCTTGAGTGTGACCGTATGGCCTGAAAGCTGACTTTTCTTGGCTCTTCGCGAAACGGATTCACTTAGTGGCCAGAGTTTCCTCTTGAGGACTTCGAAATCGCCTATGTCGTCGTTGAAAGTCGTTTCAGATGAGATCGATTTAGTTTCACCGTCAATACTAACTTTGCGTGGGTCAATTCCTCTGCAAAAGTAATAGAGGCGTTCACCCATGGAACCGTGGCGAGCCATCAACTCCATCTTGTCAAATCGGCGCAAATCTCCAACTTTTTCGATGCCTTGCACGTTTAGTTTTTTGTTCAAAACTTTGCCAACGCCCCACAAAATAGAGACCGGACGAGGCGCAAGGAAATCCATGGTTTCCTGTTCACCGATCACAGTGAAACCTCTCGGCTTGTCGATATCTGATGCCAGTTTTGCCATCAGCTTGTTGTGACTTAGTCCAATCGACACTGTGATCCCGAGTTCTTCAGCAACCTGACTGGCAAACCGCGCCAACTGTGCAACTGCGGGTTCTTCCCTCAGTTTTTCTGTGCCAGACATGTCCAAAAAGGCTTCATCGATTGAAAGCGGTTCGACCAATGGGGTGAGGTCACGCATGCGCCGTCTGATTTCGCGGCCAACGGTCGTGTACTTTTCCATATTAGGCTTGATGACGATTGCTTTGGGACAAAGTTTAAGGGCTTTGAACATCGGCATCGCCGACCTGACACCGGACATTCTCGCTAGATAACAAGCCGTAGAAACGACGCCTCTCGTTTCGCCGCCTATGATAACTGGCTTATCGAGCAAGTCTGGGTTGTCTCTTTTCTCGACCGCTGCGTAGAACGCATCGCAGTCGATATGCGCTAAAGTCAAATCGAACAGCTCTTCATTGTTGAGCAAGCGTGGCGATCCGCATGAAACACAACGAACAGGAGCCTTCGCGGGTGCGGATATTTTGTCTCTGCTAAAACAATCGCGGCAGAGAATGGAAGTGCTCTCTTCTGCCATGAACCTCATTCCTAACGTTGGACTACAATGTACTCTCTCTGTTCGCTCAACGAAAGAGCGCAGTTTTGCAAAGAAGGTGGATGCCTAGGGGAATTAGCTTTGCAGGTTGTTGGGGCGAGCTGGTATGATTGGCGAATGAGTGATCGAATCCTAATAGTTGACGACAAAGCGGCCAATAGGCGATTGCTGCGCTTACGTCTTGAATCAGAGTTCTTTCTGGTTGACGAAGCCTCTTCTAGAGAGAAAGCCCTGAACAAGTTGGCTATGGCAAGTCAGTTTTCTGCCGTCATCACTGACCTTAGCTTGGAAGGTGGCGAAGCGATAAGTCTTTGCAAGGAAATGAGATCTGTTGCTGGGGCTGTTTTTTTGCCGATATTAGTAGTGACAGCCTCGCTTGATTATTCCTTCAAAATGAAGGCGCTGAGAGCAGGCGCAGATGACTACATAGTTAGACCGCTGAACTTTCCTTTGTTGTTCTCACGCCTACATGGCTTGATACGGAAGAAAGTAGCCAGAGATCAGCTCCTCATTCGTTACGGCGGTAGTCTTTCTGAGGAATTTTTTGGTTTGCCAGATGACTGCAAAGTTCTGTTGGTTGAAGGCGATGACCATTTGCAGAAAATCTGGCAAAAAGCTCTACGTCACAGTGGAATGAAAACCTTAGGAGCTGCTGGCCTTCCTGTAGCTCCTGGATGGCCGATGGAGGCAACAGAGCATGATTTGCTGGTGATCAACCAGGAGGCTACTCAAACGAGGGGTTGCGTTCTGCGGTTGAGCTAAGGGCTCGTTTCGGGGATAGGGCTAAGCCGATTTTGTTGGTCCTCGATGAAAAAAACGAGGTTCTGGTAGAGAGGGCTTTAAGGCAAGGTATCGATGATTGTATTGTCAAACCTGTCGACCCGGAGGAGCTGGTCCATCGATGCCAAGCCTTGCTCAAACAATCGAATATAGAACGAGCGCTCAAAGTGCATCATGATCAACGTCTAGAACAGTCCACAAAGGACAGTTTGACAGGATTGTACAACCGGTATTTCTTGGACGAAATGATCCCCAAGCAACTCACAGCTCTGACCACTTTGGCGCAACCGGCCTGTTTGTTGGTGATTGATCTGGACGGGCTGAAGCGCGTCAATGACGAATTAGGACACAGTCACGGAGATCGGTTGATCACCACTGCCGCTGAGCTCTTCAGAAATGCGGTTCGAAACTCAGATCTTTGTTTTAGATTGGGTGGGGACGAGTTTGCGATCTTCTTGCCGTCAACTGATGTTGAGGGAGGGGTGGCGCTAGCCGAAAGACTGCTTTCACAGCCTTCAGATGATTGTGAAGCTCTTGCAATGTCAATCGGTATTGCTCTGGCAAAACCTGAAGATAAGGCTTCTTTATCGACACTAATGGAGAAGGCCGACCAGGCTATGTATCAAGCCAAAAAGGCGGGTGGGCGGTCTTATCGGTTGTCAGATTAAGATCAGGCAATAAAAAAGGCGGTCCCGATAAGAACCGCCTTCTTCGCCAAGCCGCCAAATATGGCTACTTAATCTTTGCTTCCTTGAACATAACGTGCTTGCGCGCAACAGGATCGTATTTACGCATTTCAAGTTTTTCAGTGGAAGTGCGAGCGTTTTTCT
This sequence comes from uncultured Alphaproteobacteria bacterium, assembly GCA_905480445.1. Taxonomy (GTDB): domain Bacteria; phylum Pseudomonadota; class Alphaproteobacteria; order UBA7985; family CAJQQZ01; genus CAJQQZ01. The sequence continues at coordinate 11,483 of CAJQQJ010000268.1, forward strand.
TTGTGACAAAGAAATAGCCTGTGTCTGCGGAACTGACCATTCTGATCAGAATTGAAGCTGGTTTAGCCATTGGAATACCTCGAACTCGCCCATAAGGGGCGTTGAATTTGCGCGGAACATAGCGATTGTTCGGGTCCTGTCAAGGGTCAAATCGTAGTGAACTCGAAAGGTTCGTCAGGAAGGGTCGGGCCGTCGTTCTTCCAGGCCTTGACGGCAATATTTAGCAGAATTTTGGTGATCGTGGGCATTTTTAAGCCCGTCAATTGAGCAACAGGGCGCCAGGCAAGATCCAACAATTCACCACTGTCACCATCGACTGGCAGATCTCCATGGGCCAATCTGCCGTCGGCCAAAAAGAATCGAGCGTCGAAGCGCTTATGAGACGGCGGTGGTGTGATAGCTCGCCCGATCAACATGAGATCTTCAAAAGCAGGCCTCAATCCTTTTTCAGCATAGGCTTGCCAAATTGGAGCGGAACCTGGGGCGGCGGAAGAGATATCAGCTGGCCTACCGATCAACAGATCTGTTTCTTCCAACGTCTCACGCAAGGCTGTTCTTGCCAGCGTTAGTCGCATCTCAGGGCAAAGAGACGGCTCCTGATCATCTCTCGCTGATGGCAATGCTTCGGAGAAACCAGAGCTTAGTGCATCCTCATCATCGACGCGACCGCCTGGAAAGACAAAGCGGTTTGGCATGAAACTGTGCGAGGAGTGCCGTTGACCCATCAACACTTCTAAGCCAGCATCAGAAGGGCGAAGAAGGATAATAGTCGCGGAGGCTAGGGGAATTACTTCATCTGTCATGGGCGGGACAATAGGTTTATCCCGTTGACAAATCCAGCCCTATTGAGGGGAAAGCAGCAGTGCCCGCTGATAGAGGTTTGGATCTGACAATAAAGTTAGCGCCAATGACAGTTCATGATCTTGGCTTGATTGTGCAGGTGGGCAAATTTTGCGAACTTGACTTGGTTCAGCACCGGCAGCGATTAGTTCGCGACTGCGCTTAGATGCGCTAGACAACTGGCCATTAGCCAAGGCTGTCGCCAACTGGAAATTGGATCGGTTTGTGCAGATGTCTGGGGTCACGCCATAGCGGTTTAGTGGAATGCCTAAAGGACCTGAGAATTCTGCAATTGTTAAATTCATGCGACCGCCATTGGGCAGAGGGAGGCTTGATTGCACGCTGCCTTTTCCATACGAAGTCGCACCAATGACAATGCCACGACGGTTATCTTGGATAGCCGCTGCCAAAACCTCGGCGGCAGAAGCGGACTCTTCATCTTGGATGACAACTAGGGGCAGGCCGCCCGTAACGTCAGGAAGCTTGGTAAAGAATGCTTCGTTGGAGTCTGCTACACGGCCAGTTGTCTGGCTAATGGATTTACCATTCAGGAACATGTCAGCAATGGCGATGGATGTCGGTAGAATACCACCAGGGTTTCCTCTGACATCAAGTATTATACCGCGAGCGCCTCTTGCCCGCGCGCCTGTGGGACCATAGAGAGCCTCCAGCACAGATCTTGCGGTGGTTTTGTTGAAGCCAGAAAGCTTTAGATAAAGTGTGTTGCCTAGATATTGCCCTTCGACAGTTTCGGGCACGACCTCGTCTCTCGTTACTTTCACATCCAGGGGACGGCCGTTTCCTCTTTCCAGCGACACCCAGACCACTGACCCAACGGGGCCTCTCAGCTGTTTAACGGAGTTCTGTTGAGGTTCATCGCTTCGGAAAGGGACACCATCAATGGCAACAATAAGGTCTTGAGGGCGAATCTTTGCTTTTTGAGCAGGGGAGTTTCTGAGAACCGTCTGAACGCGCATGCCACGCCGCTCAAATTTTAATGTAATCCCGATGCCACCAAAACCCAACAGCTGCTCCCACAATGCCTTGGCTTGCAGCGGGTTCCAATAGCGCGAGTATTCATCCAGAACTGAAATGTAGGCATCAAAAACTGCTTCATAGACTTGCTCTTCATGAGCTGCTGCGATTTTGGGGGAGCCTTGTCGCGCCAGATCAACGACGTGTTGGGTGAAACGCGCCCAAACCGCTGTGTCATTTGTAAGCGGCAAGTCAAATTGTTCGTTAGCACCGTTTGCGAAAGCAACGACGGCAGTTTGGTGGCTGCGGTGAACCATGAAACCGGGATCAAGAGAGGTGAGGCCGTTTATGCCAACCAGAGCTAATGTTCCGACAGGTATTTCAAGAACGAAGTTGTCTCTTATGGCACTTAGACCCGCATAGTACTGGGTTTCTGATGCGCTCAGATTGCCGGTCGATTGTGCAGGCGCTCCCAGGGGATTGTGCAACTGCTGTGGTGAACAAGATGCAACAACGAGCAACAAAAAAATGCAGGCGAAGAGCTGTACAGCTCGTCTGAAATAAGACGACAACAAAGTACCAACCAAATATTATTTAAATATAAATGCGCTAAATAAACTACGCTTATTTAAAGAATACCTGAATTACTTGGAATTGCACGTTTGCAGCGGAGTCGAGAATCCGGCCTTACTTACTATTAGCCCTTTTTCTTCTGCCCTTCTTAGCCGGCTTAGATTTCGGCTTGCTCAGTCCCTGGATTTGTTTGGAGTCGGTCGGCACAACAGAAGAAATTATGCTGTCGAATTCGAATCCCAAAGAAGCCAAGATTGGGTCCGCATCGATGATTTTGACTTTCAAAAGATCGCCTCGAGAGAAGATTCGCCCCCAGCGCCGACCCGTAACAAACTGTTCGTTTTGGGAAAGGTCGTAGCGATCATCGGGCAAGGCAGAGAAGGGGAGAAGGCCGTCAGCCCCAGTTGCGCTCAGCTTGATGAACAATCCATATTTAGTTGTACTAGAAATACGACCTTCGACAACCTCGCCGATATGCTTGGCATAGAAAGCGGCAGCGTAACGATCTTTGGAGGCACGTTCAGCACCGACGGAGCGTCTCTCGGTCAGGGAGATCTTTTCCCCAATTTCCGTCAAGTGTCCCAGAGAATCATAGTTGTAACCGCCTTCACCTTGATCGAGATGGTGAACCAATTGGCGGTGAACGACCAAATCAGCGTAGCGCCTGATAGGAGAAGTGAAATGGGCGTAGGAATCAAGTGCTAGGCCAAAGTGCCCTTGGTTCTTGGGGCCATAGAAGGCGGCGGATTGTGATCGCAGAACTGACTCATGAACCAGATCTTTATGAGGTGATTCTTCAACTTGGGTCAGAATACGATTGAAATGTTCCGGCGCCAATTTGCTACGCGGCAATTGCATGTCTAACGTCTCTAGCATCGCTCTTAGGCCCTCAACCTTCGTTGGATCGGGCTGCTCATGGACACGGTACATACAAAGTGCAGATTTGGCTTCCAATACTTCCGCCGCTGCCACGTTTGCCAGAATCATGAATTCCTCGATTAGTTCATGGCTGGTGAGGCGTTCGCGTGGCCGCATGTTCTGAACCGTCTTTTGGTCGTCGCTCAGATGGATGTAGAACTCTTGCGATTCAATGCCGAGTGCACCTCTTTTTTCGCGCTTCTTCTTTAGCAAATGATAAGCGGCATAGAGTGGTTTAAGCCTGTCTTCCCAAAGATCTGATCGGCCCTCGGCTCCATTACTGTCGGCAGTTTCTTGCACGACTTCATAGGTGAGTCTGGCTGATGAGCGCATCAAACCACGATAGAAAGTCTTCTTAAGCAGCGACCCATCGTTTGAAATTGTTAAGTCGCAGGCCAAGCAAGCCCGTTCTTCGTTGGGCACTAAGGAACAAAGGCCATTTGAAAGTGCTTCTGGCAGCATTGGGTAGACACGGTCAGGGAAATAGCTTGAGTTACCTCTCTTGAGT